>JAUWKI010000010.1 GCA_030614255.1 Actinomycetes bacterium | reverse complement strand
TATACCGTGCCTACCGCCGTGCCTACCGGCAGGCAGGGCAGGCAGGGCAGGCAAGTAGTTTTACATTTTTATATTTTAAATTTTAATTTGAACTAACTCTCGACTAACAGACTACTGACTGATGGGCTGATGGCAGATAGAGTATAGAGTATGGAGTATAGTAAAATCAGCAATCGGGCCAACAAACTCCCGACTCCCGACTAAGAAACTGTCGACTAACAGGAGGTTAAATGCAGGTAGGTATCGTGGGTCTTCCTAATACCGGAAAATCGACTCTTTTTAACGCCACAACTAAGGCGGGGGCTGAGATTGGAAATTACCCCTTTACAACCGTGGATTCAAATGTGGGTGTTGCCGAGGTTCGGGATGAGCGCTTATACAAGATTGCCAAAATTGTCGAGAGCAAAAATGTTGTTCCCGCTCACATTAAATTTGTAGATATAGCGGGTTTAGTTAAGGGGGCAAGCCGTGGGGAGGGTCTTGGGAACCAGTTTCTTTCATACATCAGGGAAGTTGATGCCATTGCCCATGTTGTTAGATGTTTTTCAGATGAAAACGTGTCTCACGTTGAAGGAAATATAAATCCTTTATCGGATATAGAAACGGTTAATTTGGAACTTATCCTTGCCGACTTGGCTGTAATTGAAAAAAGATTAGGGAAGGTTAATAGATATGCTAAAGCGGGAGATAAAGTTTATCTTCACCAAAAAGAAATCTTAGAGAAAGCAAAAGATATTTTGGAAGAGGGCTTACCTGCCCGGGGCGCGAATTTTTCCGCCGAGGAGGTTCAGCTCCTCTCTTCCGACAGCAGTCTGCTTACTTTAAAGCCCGTTATTTACATTGCAAACATTTCCGAGGTCGATATCGAAAAAGACGGTTCTTTGGCGAAGCAGGTGGCAGATTTTGCCAAGAAAGATGGCAGTGAGGCCATCATCATTTCTGCAAAACTTGAATCCGAGTTGGCCGAGTTAAATGAAGATGAAACTCAAATATTTATGGAAGATATGGGGCTAAAAGAGTTGGGTTTGGATAAATTGGTACACGCCTCCTATAAGCTTTTGGGGCTCATAACCTTCTTTTCCACTGAATCAAATGAGTGCCGGGCATGGACAATTAAGAAAGGCGCGAAAGCCCCCCAGGCGGCAGGCAAGATTCATACCGATATGGAACACGGATTCATAAAAGCCGAAGTTGTTCACTATGAGGATTTAATTAAAGTCGGCTCACTTCATGCTGTCCGTGAACAGGGCCATCTTCTTCTCGAAGGCAAAGGATACGTTATACAAGACGGAGACGTTATTACCTTCAAGTTTTCTGCTTAAACTTAAAGGTTTGCTAGTTTGTTTTTTTCTCCTCTCTAAAAATCGTCAGTGATTAACAGTTTATTTGTTATTTGCTTGTTTATAATTTGTTTTTTTATGGGTTGGGTAACAGCTCCGGATTGCCTGCCTGCCCTGCCTGCCGGTAGGCAGGGCAGGCAGGCACGGCGGTAGGCACGGCGCGCGCCTACTCAGTCGATTCTCTCATTGCGAAATTGCTATTTGCTCTTTGAGCACACAATTCCTGCCTGCCGGTAGGCACGGTGTCGCAGATGTTCAAACTTCCTTCGCTATACGGCGTGCTCATATGCCTGCCCGCCTCTGGAGGGTCGCTGTCTACCCAACCCGCAGAGGTTTTAAAAACTAAAAACAAGAGACAGCTTCGGTCGAAACCCCGCCTCATCGATTGTTCGCCTGCCTGCCCTGCCTGCCGGTAGGCAGGGCGGTCGGCACGGTCGGCACTCTCATATGCCTGTCCGCCGAAGGAGGGTCACCTGCGAACAACCCACCTAGATTTAAAAACCAAAACTAACAAAAAGCTTTTATTTATAATTTTCCTGATGGCTGGGAGCTGACGGCTGGTGGCTAATAGCTTGCCCACTTCCATCATGGCTGTTATAATAAGCTCCGTTCAAATTCAATAAACTGCCTACTGGCAACAGAAACATCTTCTGGTCCGCTGAAGAACAGCGGGCCCGATTAGACCGAAGGAGGTGAAATGTTTGAAAGACTACGAACTTATGCTTATAGTTGACTCCACCCTCGATGCTGAGGCCACTGAGGAAGTTATTACCAAGGCCAATAAGCTCATCGAAAAAAATGGCGGGAAGGTAGACAAATCTGAAAAATGGGGCAGAAAGAGGTTGGCTTATCCCATCAAGAAACATAATGAGGGGGACTACTACCTTATAACCTTTAAGGGTGAAAGCAAAACGGTGAGCGAGCTTGACAGGGTTCTAGGAATAACCGACCAGGTTTTACGGATTATGATTGTAAAAAAACTAGCTCTCCCTGGGCGAAGAAAGAGAGAGCAAGAAAAGAAACGAGAGAAACGAAAGAAACAATTAAGTCAAAGACAAAGATAATCTTTTATTAAATTAGGAGTGAGAAAAGTGGCTAGTCTCAATAGAGTTATTTTAGTTGGAAATTTAACGAGAGATCCTGAGCTCAGAAGTACTCCAAGCGGGGCAACAGTTACTAATTTTGGGATCGCGGTAAATAGGCGATGGACTAATAAGCAAGGTGAGCGCGTTGATAATGTAGACTTTTTCAATATTGTTTGCTGGGGAAAGCTTGCTGAGCTTGTATCCCAAAACATTACGAAAGGTACTCCTGTGGCTATCGATGGGAGACTTCAATATCGTGCCTGGGAGACAAGTGAGGGCCAGAAGAGGTCAACGGTGGAAGTAGTTGCCGAGAATGTACAGTTTCTTGGAAGAGTATCCTCCCAAGCTAAAGATAAAAATTTTGAACCTGATTTTACATCCGATGTCGGCACCGAAAAGGCCGATGTTAATTTAGATGAAGACATTCCATTTTAATTAGAGGTGATTTAGTTGGCTCGTTACGGTGATAAGAAAGAAAGAGACGATAAGAAAGAAAGAAGTAACTATTTTATTAAACGGCACCCGAAAAAGGTGTGCTTTTTTTGCAAAGAGAAGATTGATTATATCGATTATAAAGACTTAAATTTGTTGCGTAGGTTTATGAACGATAAGAGTAAAATAAAGCCGAAGAGAGTGACAGGTACTTGTGTCCAACATCAAAGTAAACTCGCTACTGCTATTAAAAGGGCTAGAGAGATGGCTTTATTAAAATACCCTGTCAAGTAAGAGTCGTACACTTTTTCTAGCAGGAGGCTTTTTAGTATGGATGAGAACAGGGTAGATACTCGAGCGCTTGTGGAGGCGGGAAAGCTCTCCGCTTTAACGCTAGTATTTGCTCTTTTGTCTCTGGTTTTGCCCGTTCTCTCTATTGTAACCATTCCGCTTTGCGCGGTTCCAACGGTTATTGTATCAGTGCGCCATGGTTTTAAATATGGCATTTTGACTGCAGTTACTGCAGGCTTCCTTGTTGCTGTACTTATGGAGCCATTCTCCGCCATTTATCTTTTTTTAATCATCCTGTTTTTGGGGTTGAGCCAAGGGATTTCCATCCGAAGAAAATCTCCGGTTCCAGGAGTTATATTGGCTGGGCTGGTTGGAGTTGTGGTAGCAATAGTTTTGATAGCGGTTCTTGCATATTTTCTTAGCGGGATAAATTTATTTTCTGAGCAAGTAAAACTCTTCAGAGAATCAATTGCGATGCAAGAGCAGTTAGGTTTGGGATATGGGTTAAGTGAAGAAGAAATTGCGACGCAACGGCATTTGTTAAATCAAATAGCAGAAAGTCTTTCGCAAGTTCTCCCGGCATCCATTATTGTACTTTCCGGATGGGTTTCCACCGTTTGCTGCTTTATTTCATATCAAGTTTTAAAACGGCTCAAGCTGAAACTGCCAAAAAATTTGAATTTTAAGATGCTTCAGATACCGTGGTTTTTTTCGTGGGGGTACCTGTTCGGTTTGGCCGCTATTCTCTTTCATAAGTGGTTTGGAGTTTATTCGGAAACTGTCTCAATGGTAGGGATGAATCTTCTCATTGTTTTTGGAATTATATTTTTTGTCCAGGGCCTGGCAATAGTTTTTTATTTCTTTGAAAAATACAAACTTTCTTTCCCGGTTAAGATACTTTTTTTTCTCCTAACTCTCTTTATTCAGGTTATGTTTCAGGGCTTGACCTGGTTAGGACTTTTTGATACGTGGTTTAACTATAGAAAAGTGTCACAAGAAGTTTGTTAAGGAAGAAGTTTTTTGTGCCGATAATTAACTAGTAAAGTATTGACCATAAGTTTATTATATTGATAATGTAAAAGAAGCGAGAGGTGAATTATGATAGAGACTCCACTTAAAAGGTATCGCAGCGTAAGTCAGCTTTTTCTTTTGTTAGGCGTAGTTATTGCGGGGCTAACTTCTTTAATTCTTTACTGTAGAGGGGCAACCGTTGAGGCTTATGCTCAAATTTTATTTATTCCGATAATTGTGGGGGCAATATACTATGGGAAGAAAGGCGGACTCATCGCCGCGCTGGGTGCGGGTCTCGTATACGTTCTTTTGCTAATGTTCTTAGTTGAATCACAGTTGGCTCAAGTTATTACCTTAACTATCTCTCTGAGGATTCTATTTTTCTGTTTTATGGGTATAGTGGGAGGTCTTTTATTCGAGAAATTCAAGGAACAAGTTATGGATATAGAGGAAAAGGTTCTTGTCGATGCGGGAACGGGTCTTTACACGGCACGCTATTTTATAACCGTAATTCAACAAGAGATTGACCGTGCTAAACGTTACGAGAGCGGTTTCTCTGTAGTGACTTTCAAGTTTAATTTGGCAGATTTGAAAATGCCAAAGAAGGCCGAGAAAAAGTTGGCGAAAGATTTAGGTGAAATGTTCAAGCAACAGACCAGGATTGTGGATGAGATAGCTTGTCTAAGTGCTGGTGATTTTGGTGTCATCTTACCGGAGATAAAAAAGGATGGTGCTCAGATTTTTTTGGATCGTGTTAAAGAAAAACTTATTGAGATTGTTAAGAAAAAAGAGAAGGGTTTTTCTGAGAAAGATTTAGATGTTGAATTGCTCACTTTCTGGGATAATTTGGCTGGGATAGAAGAGATGACATCTCAATATGCCGAGAAAATAGGGGTATCCTATATTAAGAGACCAAAAGAGCTATAATAAAGGGAAGATATGAAAGTAATTTTAACAAAAGATGTTGCTTCTTTAGGTAAAGAAGGAGATGTTGTCAATGTGAGTTCGGGTTATGCCCGGAATTTTTTATTTCCTAAGAGGAGTGCTATTGATGCGACATCCGCAAATCTCAAGATGTTTGAGAAGAAAAAGAGGGTGTTGACCGAGAAAGATGCTGAGGCGAAAAGTGAAGTCGAAGCGCTGGCGGATAAATTGAACAAAAAGACAATAAAATTATCGGTTAAAACCGGAGAAAAAGGCAAGTTATATGGCTCAATAACGAGCAAGGACATAGCTGAAGCTATCAAAAAGGAATTTGATATTTCTCTTGATAAAAGGAAGATAGATTTGGGGGAAAATATTAAGTCCCTGGGGAAATATTCTGTTAATATAAAACTGCATTCTGAAGTTGAAGCAAAAATGAACATTGAAGTAGTAAGCTTGTAAGGAGCTTTGTAAATATGGCCAATTTACCCAATATCAAGAAGGCCGCGGAAGTGAATTTTTTAGAAAAAATTCCCCCTCACAACCTTGAGGCCGAGCAATCACTTTTGGGTTCTATGCTAATCTCACAAGGAATAATCCCCGATATAGTGGAGAAAGTGAATCCTACAGATTTTTATCGGGGGCCCCATCAGCAAATTTTTGAAGCCGTTTTAGATCTTTACACTAAAGGAGAACCGGCAGATCCGATAACCGTTGCAAATGAGTTAAAGACTAAAGGTGTATTGGATCAAGTTGGGGGAAAGTCATATATCCATACCCTGATTAATGTAGTTCCTACGGCTGCAAACGCAAAGTATTACGCTGGGATAGTTGAAAAGAATGCGGTTTTGCGCTCCCTCATCAGTGCTGCTACTGAGATTGTGGGTATGGGCTATGAGGGCTCTGAAGATATTGGGTTACTTATAGATAGGGCCGAGAGTTTAATTTTTTCCGTTTCGAAGAAGAGAATATCCGAGAAATTTATTCATATAAAAGATTTACTTACGGAGAGTTTTGAACAGATTGAAAAACTTTATGAAAAAGGCGCCAACGTTACCGGTTTACCCACCGGTTTTATAGAGCTTGATGAGAAGACTTCTGGTTTTCATCCTTCAGATTTAATTGTTGTGGCGGCACGTCCCAGTATGGGGAAGACCTCGCTGGTTCTATCGATAGCTCAGCATGTTGCCGTAAACGAAAAGATTCCCGTTGCCATATTTAGTTTAGAGATGTCTCGCCAACAACTAACACAGCGATTAATGTGCTCTGAAGCGCGGGTTGATGCCCAGCATTTAAGAACGGGAAATTTAAAAACGGAAGATTGGCGTGAGTTATCAAACGCTGTGGGGAGATTGGCTGAAGCACCTATCTTCATAGACGATACTCCGAATATAACTATGATGGGGGTTCGTGCTAAAGCGCGTCGACTTATGGCTAAACACAAACTGGGGCTTATAGTCGTAGATTACCTGCAGTTAATGCAGGGGCGAGGCAGAGTTGAGAATCGTCAGCAGGAGATTTCTGAGATTTCTCGAGCTCTTAAGATATTAGGGAGGGAGCTAGAAGTTCCTGTTATTGCGGTGTCGCAGCTTTCGCGTGCAGTTGAACAGAGAACGGATAAGCACCCCCTTTTGAGTGATTTAAGAGAGTCTGGTGCCATTGAGCAAGATGCCGATCTCGTCATATTCATTTATCGGGATGACTATTATAATAAAGAATCCGACGAGAAGGGTATCGCTGAGATTATAATAGGTAAACACCGGAACGGACCTACCGGCACGCTGCGACTGGCCTTTTTGGAGCACTATACGAAGTTTGCCAATTTAGCAAAAAATATTTAGATTAAGTTTTAAGTTGCCAATTTTTGCGATGTTTTGTGTAGTGTCTACTGATAGATAACCGAGGAAAAGGTAGATATGTCCGTTAATGGTGTGCTCAGATGGGAGGCCAGCTTTCCATTTGAGTCATTTTTTTGCCGTTGGCTCGGGAGGGATAGATGACGAGATATGATGTGATAATTGTTGGGGCTGGACCGGCTGGTATATTTGCCGCTCTGGAATTGGTAAAAAAGAACAATTCGAAAGTGCTTATCTTAGAGAAGGGTGAAGACATTGATGAGCGCGCGAGACAGCTTGAAAGTAAAGAAGAGAACTTTCAGAGTGCTGTTACTTCGGGTTGGGGCGGCGCTGGCGCTTTTAGTGATGGGAAACTGACACTCTCTACGGAAATTGGTGGATGGCTGGAAGAATATGTGTCAAAGGATGTTTTAGAGAAATTAATAGACTATGTTGATGGCATCTATAGGGAATTTGGTGTCGACGCGAAAGAGCATGGTTTAAATAAAGAGAAAATCGATGACCTACATCGTCAAGCTGAGCTGGCTGGTCTTATCCTTATTCCTGCCAAAATAAGACATATGGGGACGGAAAAGGCCCGGGAAGTTATGAAAGCAATGAAAGAGTTTCTAGACTCAGAAGTTGAGATAAAGGTGGGTCCAAAAGCCGAAGTTGCAAGGATTCTTACTAAAAAAGGGAAAGTAATTGGGGTTCAGACCACCGATGGCCAAGAGATTAAAGGTGATCATGTTATAGTGGCTCCCGGAAGAGTTGGTTCAGATTGGTTGAGCGTCGAAGCGCGCCGGTTGGGTCTGAGACTTCATATGAATGCTGTTGATATAGGATTGAGGATTGAAACGCTGGCCTCGGTTATGGAGCCGGCAACAAAGTTTCTTTATGAGCCCAAATTTATCTATTACTCCAAATCTTTCGACGATAAGGTGCGAACGTTTTGTGTCTGTCCTTATGGAGAAGTAACCAGAGAGACATATGGCGATGTCATGACGGTAAATGGTCAAAGTTATGCTAACAAGAAGACCAATAATACGAACTTTGCGTTATTGGCTAGCACCACGTTTACGGAACCATTTAGAAGGCCGATTGATTACGGCAAGTATATTGCTCGGTTGGCAAACTTACTAGGTGGAGGGATTTTGATTCAGAGGCTCGGAGACCTTAAAAAAGGTAGGCGTTCAACCAAGTCGAGAATAGCCCAAAGCACAGTTGAGCCCACCCTAAAGGATGCTATTCCTGGTGATTTGAGTTTTGTCCTTCCCTATAGATATATATCTGATATTCTTGAAATGATAGAAGTTCTTGATAGAATAACACCTGGCATTAATTCAAAAAATACGCTTCTATATGGTGTGGAAGTAAAGTTTTATTCTTCCAGATTGGAACTTAGGCCCACTCTTGAAGCGGGAGTAAAAAATCTTTATGCGGTTGGTGACGGAGCTGGGGTAACCAGGGGGCTGGTGCAGTCATCTGCCTCTGGAATAATTGCTGCCAGGGCAATTTTAAGTGCATTAAAGACGTAAGATTTATGAAGTTGTGGAAAAAATAATTATTATTGGAGGTCAATGTGCCGGGGATAGTACTTATTGGGACACAGTGGGGAGATGAAGGAAAGGGAAAGATAACGGATCTTCTGGCTGACCAGATGGATATAGTTGTTCGTTATCAAGGGGGCGACAACGCCGGTCATACTGTAATCGATGGCAGTCAAGAATTCAGATTTCACTTGATTCCGTCGGGCATTCTTTACCCCCATATTGCTTGTGTAATTGGGAACGGAGTTGTGATTAATCCCAAGGTTTTAATCGAAGAGTTGGATGGACTTGAATCCAGGGGCGTAAGTACGGACAAGTTGCTTATTAGCTGCAATGCTCATCTTGTTATGCCTTACCATCTTATTCTGGACGGAGCTCGTGAATTAAAGCTTGGTAAATCTAAAATCGGAACTACTCATAAGGGTATCGGCCCAGCTTATGCTGATAAGACGAGCAGAACCGGTTTAAGGATTCAAGATATGCTTGACATGAAAATATTTAAGAAGAAGCTAGAGATTGTCCTAAAGGAGAAAAATGAGATATTAACTAAGATATATGACTTTGAGCCCCTCGATTTGGATAAGATAGTCACCGATTATACGGGTTATGCTAAGCGGCTGGAGAAACATATTGCCGATACCTCCCTTGTTGTAAATAAAGCCCTGGATGAAAGCAAAAATGTATTTTTCGAAGGGGCTCAGGGAACTCTTTTGGATATTGATCACGGAACATATCCGTTTGTTACTTCCTCTTCGCCCTTATCCGGCGGTGCGTGTGTTGGAGTTGGAGTCGGGCCCAAGCGCATCGATAGAGTTATTGGTGTCGTTAAAGCTTATATAACCAGAGTGGGCTCAGGTCCTTTTCCGACGGAGCTGGATGATGAAGTTGGAAACACAATGAGGGAAAAGGGCGGTGAATACGGCACAACCACGGGCAGACCGAGAAGATGTGGATGGTTCGATGCTGTTATATTGAGGTATGCAAACATGATAAACGGTTTAACCGAAATTGCCGTGACTAAACTTGATGTCTTGTCGCAATTCGAAAAGATAAAAATTTGCGTGGGTTATGAGCATAAGGGCAAGGTTTATGACAATTTCCCGCCGCACCAGACGATTGTTCATAAGTGTAAGCCTGTCTATGAAGAAGTGGGCGGTTGGATGGAGGGCTTAAATAATATTACCAATTATGATGATTTGCCTAAGGCGGCCCAAGAATACTTGGCTAGGATTGAAGAATTGGGCGGTGTGCCCATTAAAATGGTATCGGTTGGGCCCAAGAGACGCCAGATAATCTTCAAGAGTTAACAAGTTTAGTTAATCGCAAATTAAGATAAAAGTTAAGATTTTTTCTGGGGGATTACATGAAGATCTTGGTTGTGGGAAGTGGTGGTCGAGAGCATACGTTGACATGGAAGTTAAGTCAAAGCCCACTCGTTGAAAAAATTTACTGTGCCCCGGGAAATGGGGGGACGGCAAAGATAGCAGAAAATTTACATATTTCGGTTGATGACATCGAAGCACTTGCCGATTTCGCCGAAGGAGAAAGTATCGGTCTTACCGTAGTTGGGCCAGAAGCTCCTCTTGTTGCCGGCATCGTTGATTTATTTGAGAAGAGGCGTTTAAGGATTTTTGGCCCACGGGGGAAAGCGGCTCAGATGGAGGGCAGCAAGAGCTTTGCCAAAAATATCATGCAAAAATATGGAATTCCTACCGGATACGCGGAGATTTTTACCGATTTTAAAGAGGCGGTAAACTATGTTAATAACCACGAGGTTCCTTTGGTGGTTAAAGCTGATGGGTTGGCGGCAGGGAAAGGCGTAATTATTGCAGAAAATAGGGAGGAAGCCAAAGAAGCTCTCGAAGATTGTTTTGTGAGTAAAAGATTTAGGTCGGCAGGTAAAAAGGTAATAATCGAAGAGTATCTGGAGGGAGAGGAAGTCTCGCTCCTCGCGTTCACCGATGGAGAAACTGTTTTGCCCATGGTTCCCGCCCAGGATTATAAGAGAATTTATGATGGCGACTTAGGTCCAAACACTGGGGGCATGGGCTCTTATTCACCCGTGCCGGTTGTAACCAAAGATATATACGATATGATAGTTAATGAGGTGCTTAAGCCAGTAATTAAAGGACTGGCAAACGAGGGTATCGAATATCGTGGGGTTCTCTACGGTGGAATAATTCTTACAAAAGATGGGCTCAAAGTCCTCGAATTTAACTGTCGTTTCGGAGACCCCGAAACCCAGGCGATTCTTCCACGGTTGGAGAGCGATTTAGCTGAAATTATGCTCGCTGTTGCGGATGGATGTTTAGGGCAACACGAAGGACTTAAGTGGTCACCAAAGAGTTGTGTAGCCGTTGTTTTAGCTTCCGATGGTTATCCTGGTAAATATGAAAAAGGATTTGAGATAAAGGGAACAGAAGATGTTGGCTTAAGTGAAGATATTGTTGTATTTCACGCTGGTACAGTTCTGGATGGTAAAAAGATAGCTACTGCCGGAGGAAGAGTTCTGAGTGTAAGCGCTCTTGGGAATGATTTTAAAGATGCTCGTGAACGTGCTTATGAAGCAATTAGGAAGATTAGTTTTGAGGGTATGTATTACAGGAAAGATATTGCTTTGAGAGCGGTCAAGAGCCAGTCGGGAGTCGGTAGTGGGGAGTTGGGAGTAAGTTCTCTTGGCAGTTTTTAACTATCAACTAATAACTGTAAACTAACAAAGGGGGGAATATAGAGTGGAGAAGCCACTTGTGGGGATTTTAATGGGTAGCAAATCTGATGAGCCGGTTATGAAAACTGCCAAAGAAATTCTCGATGAGTTTGAGATACCCAATGAAATAAGTGTGATGTCTGCGCACCGTACTCCAAAAAAGGTTCAGGAGTATGCTACCGGTGCTGAAGAAAAAGGTATAGAAGTTATAATTTGTGGAGCGGGTAAAGCGGCACATCTAGCTGGAGCGGTTGCTTCTTATGCCATATTGCCGGTGATAGGGGTTCCGATTTCTTCTAAGGATTTTGGCGGGATGGACGCTCTGCTTTCGATAGTTCAGATGCCTAACGGTGTTCCTGTTGCAACGGTTGCCATAGGAGGAGCAAAAAATGCCGGTATTTTGGCAGCCCAGATTTTAAGCATTAAATATCCAAAGATTCGCGAAGCTCTTAAGAAATATAAGGAAAATCTGGCAGCGCGTTGAATTTAATTAGAATTAGATTAAGTTGTCAATTAAGGAGGAGCTTAAGTGATTGAAAGATATACTTTACCGAGAATGAAATCCATTTGGAGTCAAGAAAATAAGTATCAGAAGTGGCTCGATATAGAGGTTCTTGCCTGCGAAGCACAAGCTAAACTGGGTGTTACTCCAGAAGAGGCCGTTGCGGAGATAAGGAACAAGGCACAATTCGATGTTGAGCGAATCGACGAGATAGAGGAAGAAGTTCACCACGATGTCATAGCATTTCTAACGAATGTTGCAGAATATGTTGGGCCTGCCTCCAAATATATTCATTACGGTATGACCTCATCAGATATTGTGGATACGGGACTTTCCGTCTTAATGAAAGAGGCCATCGATTTCTTGATTGAGGACGCAAAAAATCTTAAAGCGGTGTTGAAAAAGAGGGCTTTTGAATTTAAAGACACGATGATGATTGGTCGTTCTCATGGTATCCATGCGGAGCCGATTGTTTTTGGGTTGAAATTTGCTCTTTGGGCTTTTGAGATGGAGCGAAACATCGAGCGTCTTGAGAGGTCAAAAGAGATTATAAGCTATGGCAAAATATCGGGTGCCGTGGGCACCTATGCAAACATTGATCCTTTTGTAGAATCTTACGTCTGTGAAAAATTGGGTCTGAAACTTGCTCCTGTCTCAACTCAGGTTCTTCAAAGAGACAGACACGCCGAGTATATGTGCACTCTTGCGGTGGTTGCTTCGTCATTGGATAAGTTTGCGCTTGAGATAAGGCACCTGCAAAGAACCGAAGTTTTAGAGGCCGAGGAGCCTTTTATGAAGGGGCAGAAGGGGTCGTCGGCTATGCCACATAAGAAAAACCCAATTATATGTGAACGTATCTGTGGGCTGGCGAGAGTCGTGCGCTCAAATGCTCAAGCTGCTTTGGAAGATGTGGCTCTTTGGCATGAAAGGGATATCTCTCATTCTTCGGCTGAACGGATTATCATTCCGGATAGCACTATCCTTCTTGATTATATGTTCCATAGATGTATTCATGTGATTCAAGACCTCAAGGTCTATCCCGAAAATATGAAGACTAACCTTGAGAAGACTCGCGGGCTTTTCTTCTCTCAGAGAGTTTTACTTACCCTTATTGAAAAGGGGATGTCAAGGGAGAATGCATACAGAGTAGTGCAGCGATGCGCGATGAAGACATGGCGAGATAGGGTCGATTTCAAGGAAACCTTGCTCTCTGATAGCGAAATCAAAAAGTTTTTAACTGAAGGAGATTTAGTCAAAATATTTGATTACTCGTATTACTTAAGAAATATCGATAAAATTTTTAAGCGGCTCAAAGATTTAGATGATTAGGTGCTTAAATTAAAGCTTAGATAATATTTGTTATCCTTTTCACAGACCCTGTTTTTTGATACTATTCAATCAGTTAATAATCTTTTGTCCGAGGTGTGAAATTACTCTGCTTAAGCCCACCAAGCAAGGAAAAGTTAGGGACATATACGATTTTGGCAACAGATTGGTTATTGTCGCGACAGATAGAATATCTGCGTACGATTCTATCCTACCTGATGATATTCCATATAAAGGAAAAGTCTTAACGGCTCTCTCTCTTTATTGGTTCGGACGGACCGAGCATATTGTCAAAAACCACCTTATCTCTGTCAACATCGATGATTTTCCAATCGAGCTGAAGGACCAAATCAATTATCTCGACGGTAGAAGCATGCTTGTTAAAAAAACTGATGTATATCCTGTTGAGTGTGTCGTTAGAGGCTATCTTTCCGGTTCGGGCTGGAAGGAGTATAAGAAGAGTGGCACGATTTGCGGAATCGAGCTTCCAAAGGGATTAAAGGAATCGGACAAGCTCCCCAGACCAATATTTACTCCTGCCACGAAGGCGGAATCCGGACATGATGAAAATATTTCGTTTGAAAAAGCAGCTAAAATTCTTAGCGCTGATGTTGCGGAAGAGCTTCGGGATTTAAGTATCAAACTCTATGAATTTGCTGCTGCCGAGGCTGAATCTAAAGGAATAATAATTGCTGATACCAAGTTTGAATTTGGAAAATTACATGGTAAAACCATAATCATTGATGAGGTGTTTACGCCTGACTCCTCACGGTTCTGGACGGTTGATGATTATAAGTCGGGGTGGCCACAGAAGAGTTTTGATAAACAGTTCGTAAGAGATTATCTAGATGAGATAGGTTGGGACCATGAACCTCCGCCTCCCCATTTGTCGCTAGAAGTCATTGAGGAAACAAGCAAAAAGTACATAGAAGCATACGAAAGAATAACGGGAAAGGAATTTATTAAATAAATGATTTGGCGAATAGAAGTTGGTTTTAAACCCGGGGTTATAGATTCTTTAGGGGAATCGGTTAAAAAATCTATCGTTGAAGATTTAAGGATAGATATAGACTCGGTAAGAACAATCGACGTTTACACAATAAAAGCTGCGTTAGATGAGGAGCAGGCCAAAAAGATTGCTATCGAGCTTTTAACGGACCCCATCATTCAAGTCTCTTCTTGTGGCAGGACCATTGCTAAGAATTTCTCCAAGATTATCGAGGTTGGTTACAAACCAGGTGTAACCGATAACGTTGGAAAAACTGCTGTCGAAGGGATAGAGGATCTCTTAAACGTGGAGCTTAAAGAGGGTGAATCTGTTCACACCTCACGGCTCTACTTAATAAATGGGCAAATTGGTGATGAAGATGCCAAGCGCGTATGTACCGGACTTTTGGCTAATCCAATCATTGAACACTACTCTATCTGGGATGAGCAAAGCTGGCTTGCGAGAAAAAGGGAAGATGAAAAGTATTTTATGGACACTGGTTCCCGGGAGCCGCGTGTTGCCGAGGTAAACCTCGATGTTGATGACAAGGAGCTTATGAGAATAAGCACGGAAGGAGTTCTTTCACTCAACTTGGAA
This sequence comes from Actinomycetes bacterium, assembly GCA_030614255.1. Taxonomy (GTDB): domain Bacteria; phylum Actinomycetota; class Aquicultoria; order UBA3085; family Oleimmundimicrobiaceae; genus JAUSCH01. The sequence goes on along the minus strand of JAUWKI010000010.1, from coordinate 27,685 downwards.
GAGATGCGTCAAATTCGCGATTACTTCAAGGACTCAAAAATTTTAAAAGAACGCAAAAGAGTTGGTCTCGGAGACAAACCAACTGATGTTGAGCTGGAAATGCTTGCCCAGACATGGTCCGAACACTGCAAACACAAGATATTTAATGCCCTCATAGATTATGAGGAAGACGGAAAGAAAGAAAAAATCGACAGTCTTTTTAAGAGTTATATCAAGAGGGCAACCGAAGATATAAACAAAGACTGGTTGGTCTCAGTCTTCGAGGACAATGCCGGGATTATAAGTTTTAATGAGGATTATAACTTGGTTTTTAAAGTCGAGACCCACAACCATCCTTCTGCTCTTGACCCTTATGGAGGGGCTCTTACAGGTATTGTTGGAGTTAATCGAGATCCCATGGGAACCGGTTTAGGAGCGAACCTGATATTCAATACGGATGTCTTCTGTTTTGGCCCACCAGATTTTTCGTATGAAGAATTACCTTCTAAAGTTTTGCACCCAAAGCGTATTTTTAAGGGAGTAAGAAAGGGAGTTGAACATGGCGGAAATAAGATGGGAATACCCACGGTAAACGGTGCAATCGTTTTCGATGAGGCCTATGTATATAATCCGCTTGTCTACTGTGGTACCGGCGGCATGATGCCCAAGAAGATTTTGGGTCGGGAAAGTCATATAAAGACGGTTGAGCCCGACGATTTAATTATTATGATTGGCGGAAGGATCGGGAAAGACGGCATTCACGGTGCCACTTTTTCCTCAACCAAACTGGAGGAGACAACCTCGCCCACAGCCGTTCAAATAGGTGCGCCTATCGTTCAAAAAAAGATGATGGATGCGTTACTTGAAACCCGCGATAAAGGACTATTTAATGCGATTACTGATAATGGAGCTGGTGGATTATCTTCTTCAGTCGGGGAGATGGCTGAGTTTTGTGGCGGGTGTGTAGTCGATTTGGAAAAGCCCCTAACCAAATATCTTGGTTTGGACCCGTGGGAACTCTGGGTCTCGGAGTCGCAAGAGAGAATGACGCTCGCTGTCCCTCCCGATAAAATTGATGACTTTATGGAAGTTTGTGAAAAATGGGATGTCGAAGCGACTGTAATCGGAGAATTTCAACCCAGCGGAAAGATTCATGTCAAATATAAAGGAAGAACCGTTCTTTACCTTAATATTGATTTTGTTCATGAGGGAGTACTGCAGTTAAAGCTCAAGGCGACCTGGAAACCACCCGGGCTTGCTCTCCCGGATTTTTCTCAACCCGATGACCTGGCACCGACTCTTAAGAAGATTCTCTCCTCGCTTAATGTTTGCAGCAAGGAATGGGTAATTCGTCAGTATGATCACGAGGTTCAAGGGTCAAGTGTGGTCAAACCGCTTGTTGGTAAAGTGAATGATGGTCCATCGGATGCGGCCGTCATAAAACCTTTACCGGATAGAGAAGAAGGCGTTGTTATCTCTAATGGAATAAATCCAAAGTTTGGCGAAATTGATACATATTGGATGGCTGCTTCGGTTATAGATGAGTCCATTAGAAACTGTGTGGCCGTCGGAGCAGATTCAGAGCACATCGCAATTCTTGATAATTTCTGTTGGGGAAATCCGATTTTGTCTGATGATAATCCAGACGGCGACTTTAAATTGGCTCAGTTGGTAAGAGCCGCTCAAGGATGTTACTATGCTGCGGTTGGGTTAGGAGTGCCTTTTATATCAGGTAAGGATAGTTTTCATAATGAATACCAGGTGGGAGATAAGACTATCTCGATTCCACCAACTTTGCTTATTTCGGCTATGGGCGTGATTAAGGACACAGAGAAGGCCATTACGATGGATGTTAAGCAAGAGGGAGATTTGGTATATATTCTAGGGATAACCCGGAAGGAACTTGGTGGCTCTCACTACCTGATGACGAAGGGGCTTGCGGGCGGCTATGTTCCCACGCTGGATGTTGAAGTTGCGCGAAGACTTTATAATTCATTGCATGGGGCAATTATGGAAGGTATCGTTTCCTCTTGCCACGACTGTTCTGAGGGAGGGTTTGGGCTCGCGGCAGCCGAGAGTTCTTTTGCTGGTGGCTTAGGTATGGATATAGACTTAAAGCTTGTTCCGGTTGAAGAGGCATTAAGGGATGATGCTGTTTTATTTTCCGAATCAAACAGCAGGTTCATTGTGACCGTTTCACCTGAAAAAAAAGTCGCTTTCGAAAACCATATGAAAGGAAGTATCTTTGCTGAGATTGGGAAGGTAAGGGCGGATGATGATTTTAAAGTTGTCGGAAAAGACGGAAAATTTGTTATAGACGCCAATATTTACGATTTAAAGGAAGCTTGGCAGAAACCGCTTCGTTGGTAGCTAGCTGTTGGCAGATGCTTGCCCGCCGCTGGCGGGGCTAATGGCTGATGGCAGATAGCTGATGGAGTCTAGAGTATGGAGTATAGAATATAGAATATAGAATGGGGGGGTATAGTAAAATCAGTAATTTGGTCGATAAACTACCGACTCCCCACTAAGAGACTCCCGACTGATTGGTATAGGGGAACGGGTAAAGGGTAAAGGAAAAAATTGGAAATTGAAGATTGTAAATTGGAAATTTTAAATTGAAAGAGAAAATACCGTGCCTGCGGCAGGCAGGAAAACAATTAAGACAAATTTAACTTTTGCATTGAATGGCTGGCGACTGGGAGCTGAATGGTGAATAAACCTAAAGTATGTGTTCTTTTAGCGGCGGGAATAAACAGAGATTACGATGCGGTATACGCTTTTGAGAAAGCAGGTGCTGATGTTGAAAGGGTACACATTAATACCCTTGCTTCTCGAAGAAAGACGTTAAAAGAATATCAAATTTTGATGCTTCCCGGTGGTTTTTCTTTTGGTGACGATATTGCCTCTGGGAAAGTTTTAGCAAATAAACTAAAATATAAAGTGCTTGACCAAGTGCTCGAATTTATCTCTGACGGGAAGTTGGTTTTTGGTGTATGTAATGGTTTCCAGATAATGGCTAAGCTCGGGCTTCTTCCGGGATTTGATGGTAATTATAAAAATCGGCTGGCAACTCTTACTTTTAATGACTCGGGTAAATTTGAAGACCGTTGGGTATATTTGAAAATTAATTCGGATTCTAATTGTATTTTCACCAAAGGAATTAATGACCTTCTCTACGTGCCGGTGTGTCATGGAGAAGGTAAATTTGTTGTAAAGGACGAGGGAGTTTTAGACAAGGTATGCTCGAACCAACAGGTTGTTGTAGAGTATGTTGATGCGGAAGGTGATTTTGCGGGCTATCCGTTCAACCCAAACGGTTCCGTTCAGAATATTGCTGGCATCTGTGATGAGACGGGCAGAATATTTGGAATGATGCCGCATCCGGAAGATTTTATTAGAATGACTCATCATCCAAGATGGACGCGAAAAGATATCTCTGGGGATGGCTCGGGTTTGAAGTTATTTAAGAATGCCGTTGAATATGCTCGAGAAAATTTTCTACTCGCTTAAAAAGGGTAGAAGTTTGAGGTGAAGAATTGGATAAAAAATGTATCGAGGAGATTAAGTTTAACCGTCTTGCGCCTGATCGTTTTGAGGAAGCATGTGGTGTCTTTGGAATCTATGCGCCAAAAGAAGATGTGGCCAGACTCACTTACTTCGGTTTATATGCTTTGCAACATCGGGGTCAAGAGAGCGCGGGAATTGCGGTTTCTGATGAAAACAACGTATTGGTTTTTAAGGACATGGGGCTGGTCCCACAGGTTTTTAATGAACAAATTTTATCTACTCTCACAGGTAAAATTGCCATAGGACACACAAGGTATTCGACAACAGGTTCCAATCATTGGGAAAACGCTCAACCCATACACAAGACATATCGCAATGGCACCCTCGCCTTAGCTCACAATGGCAACCTAGTAAATTCGGCAGAACTTCGGAAGATGCTTACCCAAAATGGAAATAGGTTCAGATCGACCAGCGATAGCGAAATCATTGCCGGATTGATTGCCAATTTTTCTAAAGAGAGCATAGAAAAAGGCATCGAAAAAACTATGGAATTGCTTAAGGGCGCTTATTCTGTGGTAATTGTCACCGAAGATAAGCTTATAGGTTTTAGAGATTCGTATGGTGTCAGGCCACTTTCCTTAGGTAAGCTTGGAGATAATTATGTTATGGCTTCTGAGACGTGTGCTTTTGATATTATCGGAGCCCAATTTTTAAGGGATATTGAACCCGGGGAAATTGTTATAGTGGACGAAGATGGACTTCACTCAGAAGGGGTTGTCTCTACAGACAAATCCTCTCTTTGTATCTTCGAGTTTGTATATTTCGCAAGACCCGATAGCTTGCTTTACAAAAAGCTCCTTCATAATGCTCGCAATGAGATGGGGAGAAAGTTGGCAAAGGAGTGCCCGGCCGAGGCCGACATGGTAATACCCGTTCCGGACTCGGGCAGATCGGCTGCAGTAGGTTACGCCCAAAGTTCGGGGATCCCTTTTGGAGAAGGGATGATAAAGAACCGCTATGTGGGCAGAACTTTTATTCAGCCGGCTCAAAGTACCAGGCAAATTGGTGTCAGGATGAAGCTCAATCCTCTCAAGGAAGTCATAAAAAACAAGCGTCTTGTTATGGTAGATGATTCTATTGTAAGGGGGACCACGAGTAAAAAGATTGTGAGTCTTTTAAGAGAGGCGGGTGCGAAAGAGATACATATGCGGATTAGTTCGCCGCCTGTTAAGTGCCCGTGTTTTTATGGAATAGATACGGCTAAAAAGGATGAGTTAATTGCTTCTCGCATGAACGTGGATGAAATTAGAGATTTTATTGGTGTCGATAGTCTTGGGTATTTGAGTTTGGAAGGGTTGGTCGGTTCCACCGGAAAACCACGAGGGATGTTTTGTACAGCTTGTTTTGACGGGGTTTATCCAATTAAGATTCCCAAAGAGCACAGATTGAGCAAGCAGATGCTGGAGATTCCAGTAAAAAGCAAATAGGGTTGTGGGGTATGGAAAAATCAAAAAAAATTACCTACAAGCAGGCCGGTGTGGACACTGGGGCAGGCGCAAAAGCAGTTGAACTCATGAAGGAAGAGGTAAAATCCACATTCCGTTCTGAGGTGCTCACCGAGATAGGGGGATTCGGTGGGCTTTTTGGTTTTAATAAAGCCGCGTACAAAGAACCCGTTTTAGTTTCCGGTACGGATGGCGTGGGAACCAAGCTGAAAATTGCTCAAATGATTGATAAGCATGATACTGTCGGAATAGACCTGGTTGCTATGTGTGTTGACGATATTCTGGTTTCCGGCGCGGAGCCACTTTTCTTTTTGGATTATATTGCGATAGGTAAACTTATTCCAGAGAAGGTTGCTCAAATTGTTGCTGGTATAGCTTCTGGCTGCAGGATGGCGGGTTGTGCTCTTTTGGGAGGAGAAACGGCTGAGCATCCTGGTGTTATGGCTCCCGAAGATTACGATTTAGCGGGATTTTGCGTAGGCGTTGTTGATAGAAATGAAATTATTGATGGATCTGGGATTAGGGAGGGCGATAAAGTCCTCGGCCTTGCATCCTCGGGTCTTCACAGCAATGGCTATTCGTTGGTGCGAAAAGTCTTTCTCGAAGAGGGAAATCACTCCTTGAATAAAAATTTAACTGAATTGGGTTGTACCTTGGGTGAAGAACTTCTTAAACCGACCAAAATTTATGTTTCCTCAGTTTTGAAGGCCATAAAACAATGTGAGATAAAGGGTATGGCTCATATCACCGGTGGCGGAATCACCGAAAATGTTCCGAGGATCTTACCTGAAAATTATGATGCAAAAATTAACCTATCTTCCTGGGATACTCCTCCCATTTTTGAACTTATCCAAGAAATAGGGAAAATCGATGAAGAAGAGATGCTCAAGACTTTCAATATGGGTGTGGGCATGGTGATTATAACCTCACCTAAGGAAGCTTCTTCATTAATAGAATTTTTAAGTAAAGAGAGAGAAAAGGTTTTTAGAATAGGTGAAGTTGTTTTGGGCAAAGGAGAAGTGGCTTATGTCTAGAAAAACCAGGTTGGTCATTTTGGTCTCAGGTAGCGGGACAAATCTTCAAGCGATTATCGATGCGTGTGAGTCGGGTGAAGTCCCTGCAGATGTGACTATTGTCATAAGTAATGTCTCCGATGCCTATGCTTTGGAGCGTGCAAGAAAACACAACATAAAGGCAGTTTTTGTAAATAAAAGTGGTTTTAAATCGAGGACGGATTATGATAGGGAACTCATCTCCATTTTGCGTGAAAACGAGATTGATTTGGTAATTTTGGCGGGCTACATGCTATTGGTGGGGCCAGAATTTGTACGTGCCTTTGAAGGAAAGATAATGAACATTCATCCAGCGCTTCTTCCTTCTTTCCCGGGTACACATAGTGTCAAAGACGCATTGGATTATGGAGTTAAAGTTTCGGGTGTTACGGTGCATTTTGTTGATGAGGGGTTGGATACGGGCCCTATAATATTCCAAGAAGCTGTTCCTGTTGTAGAGAATGACACCGTTGAAACTCTTCACAATCGAATTCATCAAGCTGAGTATAGAATTTACCCTGAGGCCATTAAGCTTTTTGCCGAAAGGAGACTTAAGATAGAGGGTAGAAGAGTGAAGATATTGGAGAAAGGGGAACTGTAATGGATAAAGTTAAGGTAAAAAGAGTACTTATAAGTGTCTCCAATAAAGAAGGTATTGTAGATTTTGCAAAAGTTTTAAAGAGTTTTGACGTTGAGATAATTTCAACCGGTGGGACCGCGAAAGCTTTAAAAAGTGCTGGAATAGAGGTTACAGGAATATCCGATGTGACCAATTTTCCAGAGATGCTTGATGGTCGAGTGAAGACTCTCCACCCTGCAATACACGGCGGTCTATTGGCTATAAGGGACAGCAATGAGCATATGGAGCAGATTAAAGAGCATGGCATAAAACCCATCGACATGGTGGTGGTAAATCTCTACCCCTTTGCTGAAACGATAGCAAAGAAGGGTGTAACGATGGCTGAGGCCATTGAACAGATAGATATAGGCGGACCATCGATGTTGCGCTCGGCCGCAAAGAATTTTGAAGGAGTTGCGGTTGTTGTTAACCCTGAAAGCTACGATGAAGTCATCTCCGAGATGAGGAAAGATGATGGAGGGACATCGAGGGCCACAAGATTAAAACTGGCAAAGGAAGTCTTTAGATTAACGGCGGAATACGATGCGATAATTAGCCAATATCTCTACGGTAAAGAAGATTTCCCTTCTCTATTAAATCTAAACTTCGAAAAAATTCAAGATTTACGTTATGGCGAGAATCCTCATCAAAGAGCGGCATATTACAAAGAAATTAATCCTCCAAAACATTCTTTGGTCTTTGCTAAAAAGCTCCACGGCAAAGAACTTTCTTATAATAACATTCTTGATTTAGATGCGGCGTGGTCGCTTTGTCGCGAATTCACTGTGCCCGCGGCGGCGGTTATAAAACATACCAACCCCTGTGGAGTGGCTCTTGGTGATGATGTCGCGATAGCGTATGAGAAAGCTCACGCGGTTGACCCTGTCTCCGCCTTCGGCAGTGTTGTTGCTTTGAATAGGACGGTAGATGTTACGGTTGCGGAAAAAATTGCTTCGACCTTTGTGGAAGCGGTAATTGCTCCCGCCTTTTTGGAAGAAGCGCTGGAGATACTTACTCAGAAGAAGAACATTCGCTTGATGTACATGGGGGAAGAAAGGGAAGGTTTAACTTCCGCAATAGATATCAAACGGGTGGATGGCGGAATTTTGTTACAGGATGCGGATACAAGCATGGATGACCGTAAAGATATGAAGGTTGTGACAGAAACTCAGCCCACGGAAGAAGAATGGGAAGATTTGCTGTTTAGTTGGAGAGTTGCTAAGCACATAAAATCCAATGCCATTTTGGTAGTTAGAGATTTACAGGCAGTTGGCGTTGGAGCTGGTCAGATGAGCAGAGTGGACTCGTCGGAACTTGCCATAAAGAAAGCGGGTGGCGCAAAAGCATGTAAGGATGCCATAGTGGCTTCCGATGCCTTCTTCCCCTTTAGGGACTCGATAGATGCTCTGGCTAAGGCAGGAATTAAAGCGATAATTCAGCCGGGTGGCTCAATGCGTGACGAGGAAGTTATCACCGCTTGTAATGAACATAAAATTGCCATGGTGTTTACTGGCAAAAGACATTTCCGTCACTAGTTTTAATAGCGTTCTAACTGCAAAAAATTCTTGACAGCCTGAGTTTTGATTGATACCCTTCTGTCTGTTGTGTAAAATTAAAATTGTTGATAGTTAGTGGTTTATATTGGTAGTTTTTCAAGTACTTGGTACAGAGTTGTGCCACTTGGTTTGGTGATTTATTCTTGTCCCATTTATTTTTAGCTGTTGGCTGTAGGTTTTAAGATTTTGGCTGATAACTAATAACTAATGACTAATAACTATATGGGCCGTTAGCTCAGTTGGCCCCTCGGCCTGGCAAGGCCTCCGGGGTCCCGTAGGTCGAAGACCGAGGGATAGAGCACCTCAGTTTTATGGTAGTGTCGAAGTTGTTGAAATAGTTAATTTTGGGCCGTTAGCTCAGTTGGTAGAGCACCGGACTTTTAATCCGGGTGTCGAAGGTTCGAGTCCTTCACGGCTCACCATTTCTAGTGATATAAGGATATTGTGATGTGGTGATATAAAACTAGGTTGCCATGTTGCTATGTAATTAGGTATCAAGTATGCCCCCATCGTCTAGGGGCCTAGGACACAGCCCTTTCAAGGCTGCGGCGGGGATTCGAATTCCCCTGGGGGCACCAATTTAGGGAATTGAAATGGGTGACGCCAGGCATTCCTCCTGGTGGGGCACCAATTTAGGGAATTGAAATGGGTGACGCCAGGCATTCCTCCTGGTGGGGCACCAATTTGAATAGTCGGGTGTACGGAGTCGGTAGTCGATAGTAAAATTAAAATAAAGTTTTATAATAATAAAAAAGCTTTCACTCTCGACTGTGAACTAATAAACTATAGACTAATGGGGCGATTGGCTCAGCGGGAGAGCACCTGCCTTACAAGCAGGGGGTCGCAGGTTCAAATCCTGCATCGCCCACCAAAAAGGCAGTTTATAGTTAGTGGTTTATGGTAAAAAAGCACTTAAGAGTTTTTATTTATGAATTATCAACTATTTAATATTAACCGAAGTTTTGGGGGCGTGGTGTAGCTAGGTTTAACACACTGGCCTGTCAAGCCAGAGATCGCGGGTTCAAATCCCGTCGCTCCCGCCACATTAGTTACGTAGATACATGGTAATTTGGTAACATAGTTTTTATAGCTCCATGTCACTATGTCGCTATGTGGCCAGGTATTTAGTTTGGCGGGATAGCTCAGTCGGTAGAGCAGAGGACTGAAAATCCTCGTGTCCGCGGTTCGATTCCGCGTCCCGCCACCACCATTTCCTCAACCCAGAACATATATTTTTGACTGCCTGTCATTAGACACACCACTCTGAAATTTCCCTTAGAAAAATATTGACTAGGGGAATAAATTTTAATATTATATCAATAGGTATTGATATAATATTAATTGATATGAGGTATTATGGAAAATTCCCAAGTTAATTGCAAAATTGAGAAGGAAAAGCTGGGGGAACTGGCAGAGTATTTGAAAATCATTTCCGATGAAAATCGATTGAAAATTTTGTGTCTTTTAAAACATGGGGAACGTTGTGTTTGTGAGATTCACGAGACGCTAAATCTCCCGCAAAATCTTACTTCGCACCATTTAAAGATCCTTCGTGAAGCAGAGCTCGTAATTGCCAGGCGCGAAGGCAAATGGGTCCACTATCGGTTAAACGATGAAAAAATTTCTTATTTAACCGAACTCTATAGAGAAATTGTTTTGGGAGGATAAAATGATTACCTGGCAATCTATTTTCTTGGGTGGCTGGCAGGCATTGATTGATTATGTCTGGCATCATACCTTAACTTGTTTAATCCCCGCTTTTTTTATCGCAGGAGCTATTGCTAATTTTATCTCCAAGGATTCTGTGATGAAGTATTTTGGTCCTGATGCTAATAAGTTTCTCTCATATAGTATAGCCTCGGTCTCAGGTGCAATACTTGCCGTATGTTCTTGCACAGTGTTGCCCCTCTTCGCGGGAATTAATAAACGAGGGGCTGGTCTTGGACCAGCAATCGCATTCCTTTACTCAGGCCCCGCAATTAATATTCTTGCTATCATCTATACAGCTCGCCTTCTTGGTCCTGAACTTGGCTTAGCTCGAGCAATCCTGGCTGTCCTATTTGCGGTGGCAATAGGTCTTATGATGGCCATTATTTATCGGAAAGAAGAAAATCAAAAGAATAAGGAAATGCCAATATTTAATGCTATGGATAACGAAAAGGGGAATGATTTAGGCCGGCTTGTCTTTATCGTAACTCTGGTGCTAATTCTTCTTACTGCTACTTCCAAATTTGCCAACTTCATCAAGTGGCCTTTTGTTATTGCTGAAATCTTCTTTGTTGTTTATATGTCTCTTTACTGGTTTGAGAGAAGTGAAATTAATATGTGGCTTTCAGAAACTTGGAACTTGATAAAGCTCATAGTACCCGTTCTTCTTATAGGGGTTTTCTTTGCAGGAGTTATAGGGGTGCTTCTTCCGCCTGCTTGGGTAGGAAGATTTGTCGGGGGGAATACCTTCATGGGCAACTTTATCGCCTCTATTTCCGGGGTGTTCATGTATTTTGCTACTCTAACCGAAGTTCCTATCATCAAAACGCTTTTGAATTTGGGGATGGGAAGGGGGCCAGCTTTAACTTTACTTCTAGCCGGCCCGGCTCTTTCACTTCCCTCAATGTTGGCTATTCAAAGAATAATCGGCACCAAAAAGATGTTAACTTTCGTTTCGCTAGTGGTTGTTTTTTCGACGGTTGCTGGTCTCTTGTTTGGGGCAATAATGGGATGAAAAATTAAGGAGGTGTTTTCTATATGTTTGAGATTAAAATTTTAGGGATGGGATGCTCGAAATGTAAAAAACTGACCAAATTAGCAGAAGAAGCTGTTAGCGAGCTTGGTGTTTCAGCAAAAGTAGTTAAAGTGACGGACATTGATGAAATTATGGACTATGGTGCCATGGTGACCCCCGCTCTTGTCATCGAAGGAGAGGTAAAAGTGGCAGGTAAAATACCAAGCAAGGAAGAAATTAAAAAATGGATTGAGGCAAATTAAAAAACAAAGGGGTGGGAAAATGAACAACTGCTGTTGTACGGAAGGAGTTAAACTAATCTATGCTTGTTCGGGTTGTTCCGATGTGGGAGAAATATCCGATAGGGTTGCAAGGGTACTTTCTAAAGAAGGATTTGGGAAAATGAAATGCCTTGCAGCTGTAGGCGCGCATCTTTCTGGCCCTGTGAAATCGGCGATAGGCGCAGACGAAAATATTGCTATAGATGGATGCTCCGATGCTTGCGCCAGAAAAAACCTTGAGCATGCAGGAGTGATTCCAAAATCATATATCTTGACTGAAATGGGGCTTGAAAAAGGAAAAACAGTTCTTACCGATGAGATAGTTAATGAGATGAGTAAAAAAATTAGAGATAAAATGTTGTTTGAATGTGGAAGAGAAGATGATGAAAATAAATAAAAACTCAGAGAAGAGAGAATATATTTATCTAATCCTTCTTCTCCTTCTTTTGGGAATGTTTTTTGTGTTTTGTGGTTGTGGGAAAGCGGGGAACGAAGAGGGGATAAAAGAGAGTAGTTTCGAAGTTACAGGAAACGAAACTGATAAATCAGAAGAACAGTCAGCCTTTGAGAAAGAAACAGGGGTTGATACAGTTAAGGTTACTTTTATAGAAATTGGTTCGCTCGAGTGTGTTCCCTGCAAGATGATGCAGCCAATTATGGAAGAAATTGAAGATGAATACAAGGAGCAAGTAGAAGTTGTTTTTTATGATGTTTGGACTGATGAGGGAAGTCCTTATGCCCAGAAATACGATATAAAGGTAATTCCAACACAGATTTTTCTTGATAAAGACGGCAATGAATATTTCAGACATGAAGGGTATTTCCCTAAAGATGATTTGGTTAAAGTATTAAAAATGCAGGGGGTTGAATAGTGATAAGAACGATATTTGAATGGTTATCCTATTCACTCCAATCAGGTCCAATTATTGCTTTGATTGGGTCTTTAGGTTGGGGAGTTTTAAGCATTCTATTGAGCCCCTGCCATCTTGCAAGCATTCCTTTAATTGTGGGTTTTATTGACGGTCAGGGTAGAATGTCGACAAAAAAATCTTTCTGGCTGGCAATGCTTTTTTCACTGGGTATTTTAATAACTATTGCTGTCATCGGGCTTATCACCGGACTTATGGGACGGATGTTTGGTGATATTGGTTCTTATGGAAATTATATTGTGGCGGTGATTTTCTTAATTATAGGCCTTCATCTTTTGGAGGTTATTAATCTTCCTTTTCTTAGACAATCAAGTCAGCCTGCTTTTAAGAAAAAAGGAGCACTGGCAGCTTTTATTCTTGGGCTCATCTTTGGAATCGCTATCGGCCCCTGCACCTTTGCTTATATGGCGCCCATGCTTGCCGTTACTTTTAAGGTTGCTTCAACAAATTTTTTGCTGGCAATATCTCTTATGTTATTTTATGCCATAGGTCATTGTTCAGTGATTGTTTTAGCGGGAACATTTACTGGCCTGGTGCAACAATACTTAAACTGGAATGAAAAATCTAAAGGAGCAGTAATACTTAAAAAGATATGTGGAGCTTTAGTTATTCTTGGAGGAATATATTTAATTTGGACTCAAGTCTACAAAGTTCTGTAATTTATGTCTTTTCAAGACAAAGGTTGTTTACCATACTTGCAGGCAGACAGGAAATCACGGCGCACTCAGCTAACTCTCTCAGAAGATTAACCTTTGAACTAGGGTGACAAGGAATTACTCGAGTAGGTAATGAAATAAAAAATATTAAAAAGGTGATGAGTGGGATGAGAAAGGAAGAAATCAAGGAAGTTGTAAAAAAAGAATATGCCAAAATAGCCCAGCGAGGGAGTTGTTGCTGCGGCCCAACTAACTCTTGCTGTAGTTCTGCCGAGATCTCTGAGGACACTATCCAAGAAGCTATGGGCAAGAAAATGGGGTACACAGACGAAGAACTTAAAAAGGTGCCGAAGGGGGCAAATCTTGGACTTGGTTGCGGCAATCCTGTTGCTACTGCTTCTCTAAAAGAAGGGGAAATTGTTCTTGATTTAGGGTCAGGAGCGGGATTTGATTGTTTTCTTGCCGCAAACCGTGTTGGAAATGAAGGAAGAATAATCGGTGTGGATATGACGCCGGAGATGATAGAAAGGGCGAGGGAGAATGCAAAAAAAGGCAACTATAAAAATGTGGAATTTAGGCTGGGAGAAATCGAGAGTTTACCCGTTGCAGATAATTTTGTTGATGTGGTCATCTCTAACTGTGTTATCAATCTTTCCCTAAATAAAAGAAAAGTTTTCAAAGAAGTATTCAGAGTTTTAAAACCCGGCGGAAGGTTTATGGTCTCAGATGTTGTCTTATTAAAAGAGCTTCCCGATTTTATAAAGAATTCAATTGAGGCATATATTGGCTGTCTTTCTGGGGCAATAATGAAGGGTGAATACATAAATACCATAAAAGCAGCAGGATTTCGGGAGATCAGTGTGATTGATGAGACACCTTTCCCTATCGAGTGCATGGCCAATAATCCAACCGCGAAAGCAATTGTTGAGGGTTTAAAAATACCGTTTGAAAAAATAAAAGAGGTTGCGAGTTCGGTCTTAAGTACAAAAGTTTGTGCAGTCAAACCAGGCAAGACAGCTTAGAGAAGCGGGTCAAGAACAACTTCGTAGCGTTTTGTATCTCGGCTAACGCTGCACATGGCTGTTTGGGGCGTGTTTATGGACGCCCCATGCTCTGCACTTTGTAAATTGTGCATTGTTTGCTGTTATGTTGGTTTGAGGGAGGAAAGGTAAAATGCGAGAACAAAAGAAGTTATCTATTTTTGAAAAGTACTTAACGCTCTGGGTTTTGCTTTGTATGGGCGGAGGAATTTTTTTAGGAAAAATGATCCCTGGGGTCGCACTCAAATTAGATTCTCTGTCCATATATCAAGTATCTATTCCCATAGCCATCTGCCTATTTTTTATGATGTATCCAATTATGGTGAAGATAGACTTTACAGAAGTGATAAAGGTAACAAAGACCCCTAAGCCCGTTGCCTTAACTTTATTTATTAATTGGGCAATTAAGCCATTTACCATGTATTTTATTGCCTCATTTTTTTTGGGACACTTGTTCAAAGGACTTTTGCCTGGGACAGAAATCATCAAGACTGGGCAAGAAGTCGAGCTTTGGCGAAGCTACATCTCTGGTGCAATCTTACTGGGGATTGCTCCCTGTACAGCTATGGTGTTGATGTGGAGTTATTTGGCAAAGGGTAACGATGGACTTACTTTGATAATGGTTGCTATAAATTCTCTAACAATGCTTGTGCTTTATGCCCCTTTGGGGAGTTTTTTATTGGGTGTAAACGCAATGCCCATACCGTGGCAAACAATACTGTTCTCGGTAACCATCTACGTGGCTCTGCCACTGGTCGCGGGTTACTTTTCAAGGAAGTGGGTTATCAAACATAAAGGCTTGGAATGGTTTAACACAAAATTTTTGCACTGGCTTACACCTGTTAGCATGGTCGCGCTCCTTGCCACACTGGTGCTTTTGTTTTCGTTTAAGGGGGAGATTATAATGGAAAATCCTCTGACGATATTGTGGATTGCTATCCCCCTTTTAATTCAGACAGTGTTCATTTTTAGCTTGGGGTATTTTGTTTTGGCGAGATTAATGAAGCTTTCCTATCATGATGCTGCTCCTTCTGCGATGATTGGTGCTTCAAATCATTTTGAGGTGGCGATTGCGACAGCAACGATGCTTTTTGGACTGTCTTCAGGGGCAGCGTTGGCAACGGTGGTCGGCGTTTTAATTGAGGTCCCTGTAATGCTTATGCTCGTCTCAATTTGCAAGAAAACATGCTATTTGTTTGGAGAATGTAATTTGGCTTTACCCCAGTGCAGGTACGAAAATGTGCCTACTGAGGCGCCGGAAGCATAAGAAGAGAAATATTGTTTGAAAGATTAGTTAACTACAATAGCATCAGCTTTGTGTCTCGCTGCATTTATCCTAATCAACTTCTACAGTTTCAAATAGCGGAGCATATTATACGAAACTGTTGTTGGTAATTTTTAAGGAATTTGAAAGTTTGTTTGATTAAACCCCACATCCTAGATATATATTTTTACTTTGCGCGGAGCTATTTTCCACGAATGCTGATCTAAACCTTGTAATGCCCTAAAACTTCTTAATCTCTTTACTTGACAAAAGAATTTCCTTTTGTTTTAATAATAATGAGAATCATTATCAATAAAGGAGACGAGAGATGCCTGGTCCTAGATGGAGAGGAAATTTTAAAGACCGTGGTCATAGGATGACCGGCCCAAGAGACGCTATCTTGGATGTTTTAAGTAAAAAACAAGGGCACCTAACAGCCGACGATATCTTCTTTGAGGTGCGAAAATTATATTCAGGTATAGGTATTGCAACCGTCTATAGGGCGCTTGATCTTTTTGTGCGCATAGGCTTGGTTAACAAGTTTGATTTTGGCGGTGGCAGGTCTAGATATGAATTTGCATCAAAAGAGGAGCATCACCACCATTTAGTGTGCAAAAACTGTGGGCGAGTGATTGATTACGATAGCTTTTTGGACGAAGAAACGGAGCTTATCAAGAAGATAGAAGCTGAGTTGAGCAAAAAACACTATTTTAAAATAGATTCTCATCAATTGGATTTTTATGGTTTGTGTGAGAATTGCCAAAAGGAGGTGGAATAGATGCCTGGATTCGATGGAACAGGACCAAGAGGCGAAGGGTCAATGACGGGTGGAGCAAGAGGTTATTGTGCACTACCGTATGAAGACTATGCTGCCTCAAGGGTTGCTTATCCCGCTAGGCCGACATCTTCGTTGTCTGGGGCACCAAGACCGTATTTATACGCAAGGCCCCGTTTAGGTCTCGGTTTTCGCCGAGGCGGAGGTTTTGGCCGCAGAGGTGGAAGAGGACGATTCTAAATTAATTAGAGGAGGCGATTTTTATGCCAGGATTTGATGGAACAGGGCCAAGGGGCGAGGGACCCATGACAGGTGGAGGACGAGGATATTGCCCGCTGCCTTATGAAACAGGTTATCCAAGAAGACCCCGTGTGGGTTTTGCGCCGGGAGGCAGAGGATATAGAAATATGTATTACGCAACGGGCCAACCAGGCTGGGCGCGTTTTGGTTATAGTCCCAGTTGGGGTCAAGGAGCGGAAGCAGCTCCTCAAGAGCCGGGAACAGAAAAAGATCTTCTTAAGGAAGAGGCGGGTTTGTTAAAAGAGCGTTTAGATTTGATAGAAAAACGTCTAAGCGAGATCGACAAGAAGGAGTAATTTGTTTTGTTGCTGGGGGTTCTTTGTTGGCGATGGACCCCTAGCTCTCGATGAGGAGGTGATCCTTGTGGGATCAATAGAGAGTCGTCGAGAAAAAGAAGAAGCGAGAGAAGATGCAACCTCGAAAGAGAGCAACGTTGAGGAGCCTGGGTTTGTGGCTGAATCGAAGAAAGGTTATTCCAAATCGGATGTTGTAGTCGAGACCGCTCAGATGGTAATTGACGTTGTAAGATTAGGGCAGAGAGTATCTCGATTTTTTCGTCCGTACTTAAAGAAGAGACCGCTCACTTAACTTAAGTGAAAGGGGGAGATTTTTTTGAAGATAGCGGTAAGTTCGACGGGACTAGACATTAATTCTTCCATTGATCCGCGTTTCGGCCGGTGCTCGTATTTTGCTTTTGTTGATACCGAGACGATGGATTTTGAAGCCATCGAAAATCCAAATGCTATGGGTGTAAGCGGTGTAGGCATTCAGTCGGCTCAACTTATGATGGAGAAGGGCGCAAAGACGATTTTGACGGGAAGCTGCGGACCAAATGCTTTTTCTTCTCTTCAAGCTGCTGGGATTGAAGTGATAATTGGGGCTACGGGGACGGTCAAAGAGGCTGTTGAAAAACATAAAGCCGGAGAATTAAAGCCCGCATCTCAAGCAGCCGTTGGACCCGGTTTTGGAATGGGCCAAAGGGCGGCAAGACCTTTTGGAGGAGGCCGAGGCATGGGTCGTGGGGGCGGAAAAGGACGTAGAGGGTTTTATGAAGTATATTTACGGCCCCGTTCCTTCCAGGAGACTTGGGTTCTCGCTCGGGGTAGACATAATCCCTTATAAAGTGTGCAGTTACGACTGCATCTATTGTCAGCTTGGTAAAACCACTTTAAAGACTGTCGAACGAAAAATGTATGTTTCTTCCGAGGATGTTATAGATGAGCTGAGCGCTTTTTTAACCGAGTTTCGTGGGCGAATAGATTATGTTACTTTTTCTGGGAGCGGTGAGCCAACATTAAATAGTCAAATGGGCGAGATGATAAAGGGGGTTAAGAAAATAACCCCCTTACCTGTGGCCGTTCTTACAAACGGTTCCCTCTTGTTTTGTGAGGAGGTTCAAAAAGATTTAATGGAGGCCGATATTGTTCTTCCCTCTTTAGATGCTGTTACGCCTTCGATTTTTGAAACTGTGAATGAGCCGCACTCATCTTTGAAAATAGAGACTATTATTGGGGGATTAAGCTCCTTTGCCAAAAAATTTAAGGGTGAAGTTTGGCTCGAGGTTCTTCTCTGCCGAGGGATAAATGATAGCAAAGGTGAGCTTGAAAAGATTAAAGAGGCCGTAAAAATTATAAAGCCCAATAGAATTCAATTAAATACGGTTACAAGACCGCCGGGTGGCAGAGAGGTTTACCCTCTTAATCATGAGAAACTAGAGGTTGCGAGAAAAATTATCGGAAACAACTGCGAAATTGTGGCCGATTTTGGAGATGTTTTTAAGGAATCGCTTGAAAAAGATATTAAAGAGGAGGAAGTCTTAAATCTTCTTAAAAGAAGGCCTTGCACGGTTGAAGATATTTCAAGAGCTTTGGCAATTAATAGACTGGAATTGATTAAGCATATCGAGACACTAAATAAAAAAGGTAAGTTAAAATGCATTACTAAAAATGGGAAAATATATTATTATTCTAAAGGTTGAAAAGCTATCTTTTTAAAAAGGGTGAATTTGATTGAAGACTTGTTTGGATTGTATTTCGTGTTTTTTTAGGCAGGCGCTGGAAGCTTCAAGGATGGTTTCCGATGACGAAAATGTTCACAAGGATGTTTTGCAGGAGGTTGCCAAGGAGTTTTCGGATATCTGTCTTGATGAACCGCCACCTTCAATATCGCGGAGGGTACATAAGATAGTTCGGGATTTGACGGGAAATCCCGATCCTTACAAAGAAGTTAAACGTAAATATAATCAGATGGCTCTGGGGCTTTATCCTCAATTAAGAGAAAGCGTTTTGGCCTCTGACGATCCCCTCCTTGTCTCGATAAGGATGGCAATCGCGGGAAACATCATAGATTTTGGGGTTGGGAATTCTTTTGATGTTGAGAAGGAAATCGAGGAGGCGTTTCATAAAGAATTTGCCACGCTGGATTATTCTGAATTTTGTGATTTTTTAGAAAAGGCGAAAGAAGTACTTTATCTGGGTGATAATGCCGGGGAGGTTGTGTTTGACCGGCTTTTGGTTGAGGTTATTGAAAGCATGGGCAAGCGGGTGGTTTACGCGGTACGGGGTGCGCCCATCATAAACGATGCTACAATGGATGATGCCAAAGAGTGTGGAATTCATGAGAATGCAACCGAGTTGATTTCAACCGGTTCGGATGCTCCGGCCACTGTCCTTGAGCTTTGCTCACCCGATTTTATCGATAGGTTTAAAAGCGCCAAGATGATAATAAGCAAAGGTCAGGGTAATTTCGAAGCTCTATCGAACGAAAAAGGGCCAATCTTCTTTCTCTTTAAGGTAAAGTGTCCCGTGGTTGCCGAGGACATAAATCACAAGGTTGGCGATATGGTTTTATCCAGAGGATAATCCTTTGGATTAACGGGTCAGGAATTTTAAAATAGGCATAAAATATAGCGCTTAAAAATAGTTTACCAGGGCAAGTTTTTGTTCTGGTTTTCTTGTTTTTTTTAGAGCTGTTATTATTGACGTAAGCCCTTTTGTTAAAATATATTAATTAGCTTAATTGCTTATCAATAAGGACCCAAAAGCATTGTTGGAGTTAATGTGTTCTTATGAAGAATACTATTGGGAAAAAGCTCAAACGAAATGTAAGTTTTTTGTCTGCCGTTTCTGTAAGTATGGGAACGATGATAGGAGCGGGCATTTTTGTACTTCCCGGGATTGCGATGGCAAAAGCAGGCTCCGGAGCGATAATTTCTTTTGCTATAGCGGGATTCGTGGCTCTAACCACCGCTTTGTCTGCAAGTGAGCTTGTATCTGGAATGCCCAAAGCCGGGGGGAGTTACCACATTATCAATCGGAGTTTGGGGCCGGCACTTGGCTCTGTAGCTGGTTGGGGGAGTTGGGTGGGGTTGGTTTTGAAGGGCTCTTTTGCGGTGGTCGGCTTCGCCTATTATTTTGCGGTTTTTGCTCCGGTTTCAATAACTATTACAGCAGTTGTGGCAATTATCTTTCTAGCCTTCATAAATATCCTCGGGGCAAAAGAGAGCGGAATGGCTCAAGTCTTAATAGTGGCTAGTTTACTTATTATCCTATCTGTTTTTACTGGTTGGGGTCTTTCGGAGGTTAACTTTTCTTACTATGAACCCTTTATCCCCTATGGTTGGGGTTCAGTATTTGCCGTAGCTGGTCTGGTTTTTGTTTCCTATGTTGGGCTTATTAAAATTTTGGCAATCGCAGAGGAGATAGAAAGTCCCCGAGAGACTATTCCTAAGGCCATCATTTTGTCTACGGTTTTGATTATCGTTCTTTATGTTTTGATAATGTTTGTGGTTGCGGGCGTTGCTCCCCACGGTTTCTTTGCAAAGACAGATACACCGGTTGTGGATGCAGCCAGGATTTTTATGGGTAATACCGGCATGGCGGTTTTGGTTTTTGCCGGTCTTTTGGCAACTATTTCGACGGGTAATGCCGTTATTTTGTGTTCGCCACGGTACCTTTTTGCAATGGGCAGGGATGGATTGCTGCCGGAGTGGTTAAGCGAAGTTCACGAGAGATTTCACACACCATATAAATCAATCTTAGTAACTGCAGGGGCAATGATTTTGTTGGTTATTTTCGTTGATGTTATGGGATTAGTGAAGCTGGGAAGTGCTTTTAACCTGATAATCTTTGGTCTAATCAATATTTCGGTGATGTTAATAAGGCACAATAAACCCCTCTGGTTTAAACCCTCATTTAGGTCGCCCGGCTATCCTTTTGTGCAAATTCTTGGGCTATTCTCCTCTTTGGCTTTAGTGCCGGCGATGGGGTTAATGCCGACTATTGTTTGTGTTTTATTCTTTGTGGGTGGTTTGGGTTGGTACTACCTTTGGAGGGATAGAACCGAGAACAAAAGCGTGGCTTCGGATATTTCCAGAACCATTAAGACCAAGATGGCTCTGTGGAAAGCAAATGGTTTTGCCGATGGCTTGGAAAATGAGAAGGATGGAGAAAGTTATAAAGTTTTACTTCTTCTAAGAGGCTCAAAATTTAACAAAAACCTTATCTCCATAGCGTGCTCAATCGCCAAAAGGAATAAGGGAACGATATTGGCTGTAAAAGTGGTGGAACCTTCTCCTCCAAAAATCTTCCGTTTCTTGAGAACCGTATTTGGGAGTGGTTCGAGAAGGGCTGATAAGATGCTAGTTCAGGTTGAGAGACATTGTCAAAAGATGGGAGTAGGAGCCGAAGGGAAGGCGATTTCTACCCATATCTCAAAGCGGCGTATCTTGGAAGTTATTAAAGAGGAGAGTTGCAATTTAATAATCACTGAACATATTGAAGAGCTGGGAAAGATTGAAACTTTAGAGAACGTGTTGGGATGGATTATGCAGCATGCCTTCTGTGATGTTGTTGTATTTAAAGATGGAGGGGGAAAAAAGATAAAGAATATGTTGGTGTCGACACCAATTGGACCATATGCCGAGTTTACCGTATCCGTTGCCAACACCGTCGCAGAATTTTTAGGTGCTAAAATTACTTTTTTTAGGGTGATAAATCCCCGCGCCAACAAGGAAGAAGTTAAGACCATTGAAGAATATCAAAAGAAACTTGCCAGCAACTGTAGTGTTTTTGCCGATGTAGCAGCTCGAAAGAGTTTAAAATTGGTAGATGAAATAGTTCGTGAGACGGAAAAATTTGATCTTTTGGTAATATCCGCTTCTGGAGACTGGGTATTTAAAAGTATCGTTTTCGGTTCGATATCCGATGAGGTTGTTGAAAGAGTAAAAAGTTCTGTTATCGTGATAAGAAGGGGCATACCAAAGCATATTAGCTGGTTGAGAAGAGTTAGATATACCATCTGGAGACCGTCTAAGTTCGATTGGTAAATTGTAAAGAAATAGTTACATCTTGGTAAAGAGGTTGTTTGGGGTTTGATTTTTTGTCCCTCGTAGTTTTTTCGATGAGAACCTGCTAAAATTTTCAATTATGGCCAGAATGGTTTTACCTACCCAAAGAGCAAGACTGCTTATCAAAGGCGTTGTTCAAGGCGTTGGCTTCAGACCTTTTATCTACCAGCTTGCACACAATCTTTCCTTAAATGGATGGGTCTTAAACTCATCTAAAGGCGTTGTTGTAGAAGTTGAAGGCTCTTCGGCAAATATTGACGATTTTATTGAGGCAATTAAAACAAAAGCTCCTCCTCTTGCATGTATAGAGAGTCTTGAATATAAGTTATTGCCTCTTGTTGGCTATGAATCTTTTATTATCAAGTCGAGCCTGGAAGAGGATGAGAAATTTCTATTAATCTCTCCCGATATAAGTATCTGCGACGATTGCTTGCAAGAGATGTTTGAGCCAAAAGATAGGCGTTACCGTTATCCCTTTATAAATTGCACCAACTGTGGGCCTCGGTTTACCATAATCGAAGACATTCCTTATGACAGGGAAAAGACCACGATGAAGAAGTTTAAGATGTGTGAGTGTTGTAGAGCTGAGTACGAGAACCCTGCCAGCCGCAGATTTCACGCGCAACCCAATGCTTGTGCAGATTGCGGCCCCAAGCTCACACTAGTGAGGAGTCGGGAGTTAGGAGTTGGTAGTGAAAAAATTAATTCTGATGACCCAATTAAGGAAACAATAGAGTTACTTCGAGAAGGATACATCGTTGCCATCAAAGGTTTGGGTGGATTTCATCTCGCTTGCGATGCGGAAAATGATGAGGCGGTCACCACACTGAGGAAGAGAAAAAGGCGTCATGGCAAGCCACTGGCGGTCATGGTGTCGGATATCGATGCGGTCAAAAAACATTGCTCAGTTAGCGAGGAGGAAGAAAAATTACTTTTGACTCCTCAGAAGCCGATAGTTCTTTTAAAGAAACTTTCCGACCCAACCATCTCCGATTCGGTCGCTCCGAATAATGATTATCTTGGGGTAATGCTTCCTTATACCCCTCTTCATTGTCTACTCTTGAGAGAGTCGAACATGGTTTTGGTCATGACGAGCGGCAATTTGAGCGAGGAGCCTATTGCTTTTGAAAACGAGGAGGCCATGCACAGACTGGGCAATATCGCTGATTATTTTGTGTTACATGATAGGGATATATGTTCTAGATATGATGATTCAGTAGTAAGAGTTTTAAATGGAGAGGAAGCTATGATTAGGCGAGCCAGGGGCTATGCTCCTTTTCCGATATATTTGCCCTTTGAGTCAAAACCGATTCTTGCCTGTGGACCAGAGTTGAAAAATACATTCTGCTTGACGAAAGAGAAATATGCTTTTGTAAGTCAACACATCGGTGATATGGAAAACTTAGATACCCTCGAGCATTTTGAGGAGACGCTGGCACTTTATAAAAGGATGTTTAGAATTGAGCCGGAAATCATTGCCCACGATCTTCACCCCGATTATCTTTCGACTAAATTTGCGAAATCTCTAGAAAACACAAAGTTTGTAGGGGTTCAGCATCACCATGCACATATAGTAAGTTGTATGGTAGAAAATGGCATCGAGGATAAAGTCATCGGTGTCTCTTTCGACGGGACGGGTTATGGTACCGATGGGACAATTTGGGGAGGAGAATTTTTGGTTGCCGACTGGAGGGGCTTTGAGAGATGTGCCCATCTTCGCTATGTGCCCATGCCGGGTGGAGAGGGAGCCATAAAGAAGCCCTACAGGATGGCCTTGGGATATCTATGTAGCTTTTTTGAGAGTGAATTCGAGGAACTTGATATAGATTTTTTAAAGAGACTAGATGAAATCGAGCTTAAAAATATCAGGATTCAAATCGAGAAAGGTCTGAACTCTCCCATGACATCAAGCTGCGGTCGCCTTTTTGATGCAGTTTCTGCACTTATGGGCATACGTGATGTAGTCGATTATGAAGGTCAAGCGGCCATAGAACTGGAAATGGTTGCGCAAGCAGATGTTGACGAGAAGTACGATTTTAAATTGGAAGAAGATTCGGAAAAATCACAGTCACCTTTGCTAATCGTGGATACTAAGCCTATTATTGAAGGAGTGATTGACGATTTAAAAATTGGTCTATCAAATTCAGAAATATCCGCAAAATTTCACAACACCGTCGCTGCTTTCGTGATTGCTGTTTGCAACAAGCTGAGAGAAGAAGAAGGGATAGATAAGGTGGCTTTGAGCGGTGGGGTCTTCCAAAATTTATTGCTTAGTAATAAACTTATGCGAGAGTTACGCTATAAGAGCTTTGAAGTATATTTTCAGAGAAAGGTGCCTTGCAATGACGGTGGCATCTCTTTGGGTCAAGCGATCATTGCAAATTTTTCTGTTTAGGAGGGTTATTTATGTGTCTAGCTGTACCAGGGAAAGTTGTCCGGCTAAAAGATTCAGACATGGCTGATGTGGAAATTGGAGGTATTGAAACAGAGGTTGGTCTTCAACTGGTTTCCGATGTCAAAATTGGTGAATATGTTCTCGTTCATGCCGGCTACGCGATTAACAAGATAGATGAAGAAGGAGCCAAAGAGATGATGAAGCTCTTTGAGGAGATACAAGAACTTGACGAAATTGCGAAGTTAAGTGAGAACGATGAAATATATTAGCGAATATAGAAATCCAGCCGTGGCCAAGAAATTAATAGAAGAAATAAAAGAGTTTTCTAAAAAACCAGTTAATTTTATGGAGGTTTGTGGAACGCACACCGTATCCATTTCAAAGAGCGGAATTAGGCAAGTTCTGCCTGAACATGTCTCTCTTCTTTCTGGACCTGGTTGCCCTGTCTGTGTTACGGCGAATAGAGATATAGATAAAGCTATAGCTATTGCCGAGAGGTCAGATGTTATCTTCACAACTTTTGGGGATATGATGAAAGTGCCCGGTTCTTATTCGAATCTTGCGGAAAAAAAGGCAGATGGAGCCGATATAAGAGTAGTCTACTCCACCTTTGATGCTTTAAAGATTGCCAAAAATAATCCCGATAGAAAGGTGGTCTTTTTTGCCGTTGGGTTTGAGACGACGGCTCCAACAATTGCGCTTTCGATTCTGGAAGCACAGAAACGGGACATTGAGAATTACTTTATCTATAGTGTTCATAAGCTGGTGCCTCCAGCGATGGCCGCACTTTTAAGTCTGGGCGAAGTGAAACTCGATGGTTTTATTTGCCCCGGTCATGTGAGTGTGGTTATCGGCAGTAAGCCCTATGAATTTATCGCAAAAGATTACAAAATCCCTTGTGTGATAACAGGTTTTGAGCCGATTGATATTTTGCAGTCTATATCCATGTTGGTAAAACAAGTGGAGAATGGAGAAGCAAAGGTGGAGATAGGATATAAGCGAGGAGTAAGTTCCCTCGGAAACACAAAGGCCCAGGAAGTAATGAAAAAGGTTTTTGAAGTGTGTGATGCGGAGTGGAGGGGCATCGGAGTGATTCCGGAAAGCGGTCTTTCTCTTCGCACCAATTTCGAAGGGTTCGATGCAAGCAAAATATTTGATGTGGATGTTCCTCCCACTAAAGAGCCGGTGGGGTGCAGCTGCGGGGAGATTTTGCGTGGGGTTAAGCTTCCTTGCGACTGCAAACTTTTTGGGAAAGCATGTACTCCAGAAAACCCCGTAGGGCCTTGTATGGTTTCGACCGAAGGGAGCTGCGCGGCTTATTATAGGTATGGGGAAGTAGCAGATGGCGTATAGCTTATGGCAGATGGCTAATGGCAGATAGCAGATAGCAGATAGCGTATGGCTAATGGCAGATAGTAAATAAGTAAATGAAAAACGGAGAATGCCAGTAACTGGTCTTACGAAAGAATGTAAAACGATGTTTTAGAATTAAAAAGTTTTTAGACAGTCTTTTTAAGAATTTTGTTCCATTTTAAATTTTTCTATATGGTTTTTCATTTTTATTTTTTAGTTTTTAATTCAACTCAATTAAAAGAGCGGGGAGCTTGGGGTTGGAAAAATAAGCAAACCAAGAAACCAACTGACAAACTAGCGGAGGAAAGTGAAAATGAATCAAGATAAGATAATTCTTGCCCACGGAAGTGGCGGAAAATTAAGCAGCGATTTATTAAAAAATATCTTCTTAAAAGATTTTAGAAATCCCATCTTGGAAAAATTAGATGATATGGCAACTTTAAATCTTAATGGCGTAAAGGTTGCCTTTACTACAGATTCTTATGTGGTTAACCCGATTTTTTTTAATGGGGGAGACATAGGTAAGTTGGCCATCTGTGGGACGGTGAATGATATTTCCATGAGTGGAGCGGTTCCTAAGTATATAAGTGCTGCTTTTGTGATAGAAGAAGGATTTCCCGTTGATGACTTAAAAAAAATTACCGGCTCTATGAGAAAGGCTGCTGAGGAGGCAGGTGTCGAAATCGTTACGGGCGACACTAAGGTAGTGGAGAAAGGGAGCGCGGATAAGATATTTATAAATACAGCGGGCATAGGGTTAATCGAACCTGGCATAGATATATCTGGCTCGAATGCCAAAGTGGGAGATAAAGTAATTCTCTCTGGGACAATTGGTGATCATGGGATTGCCATAATGAGCCAGAGAGAAGGTTTGGAATTTAAGACTGGCTTAAAAAGCGATTGTTCCCCCTTAAATCATCTTGTTCAAGACATGCTCCGGGTAAGCAAAGAGATAAGGTGTTTAAGAGACCCAACGCGCGGCGGATTAGCAACGATATTAAATGAAATTGCAAAGCAATCTGGTGTGAGTATCTGTATTGAAGAGGAAAAAATACCGGTGAAAGAAGGAGTCGGAGGGGCGTGCGAAATGTTGGGGTTTGATCCCCTCTATGTTGCCAACGAGGGCAAGTTGATTGCCGTGGTTGATGTCGCCGATACTGAAAAAGTACTCGAGGCAATAAGAAAAAATAAATATGGTAGAGATTCACAAATTATTGGTGAAATCGTTGAGTCTCCAAAGGGGAAAGTATTATTAAAAACTCTTCTTGGTGCAAGAAGAATAATAGATGTGCTTGTAGGTGAACAACTTCCTCGTATCTGCTAATCCATGAATGCTTGTACTTTTTCTAGATAGTAGAGTTTTAAGGCAACATAGAGCCGTGTGGCATCATGGAAGTTTTTAGGGTCGAGGCCCGTTAAATTTTTGATTTTATTTAATCGATATATAAGCGTGTTTCTATGGGCAAAAAGTTTTTCCGCAGCCAGTGACATGTTCATATTTGCCTCAAAAAAGACCTCAAGCGTTTTAATTAATCCAGCTTCCTTTTGCAAAGGTTTTAAAGTGCTCCACAAAAAATCTTTTCTCTGTGGTCTTTGAATGGCTGAGAATAGATTTATTAAAGAATAGTTGGTAATATGAAAAATTCTTTTCTCTCTCTCAAGATTCTTTCCGAGTTCTAGCGCCAATGTCGCTTCGCGGAAGGATTTCTTTGCTGAAAAACTTCCTTCGTAGTAGTTTCCCAAACCTATCACAACATCTTGTTTTAATTTTTCGTAAATGTATTGATGTAAGGCCTGGCCCAGTTCACACAGGTTTCCGATATGGTGATTTTCTTGAAGAGGCCCCCTTTTTTTGAGAGCTATGATTGGGGCGTCTGCCATCTGCAGTGTCTTTAAAATCATCGATTTTGTGGAGCCGGCCATGGCAGCCAGATGAGTCGATACTTCGAAAAATGAATGGAGTAGCTCCAATAGCTTCTCTTTATTTTGTGGAAAATTCTGTTCTTCTTCCGGTTGGGCCCAATCTATTACAATTGCAGTTAAGGGTTTGCTGAGATCAAAATCCAGAAAGCGACTTCGAATTTGCAAAGAGATAAGGTCGGTTTCATCGTGTGCCATGATTAAATCGTGTGCCAAACTTTCTTCGTGGCTCTTTCTTTGGCCTCTTAGCTCTTCTTTATCGAGTTTTTCCATATTGTTTATATTCCTTACAAAATTTTAGAAATTGATTTGATTTTTAATTATACCCCTTTTTTTGTTTGTGCAAAATGTACAATTTTTTTTTAATATCACTAGAAATTCCGCGGACGTAAGTCCGGGGATGTATCGGGCTCCTAAGTCTTCTTGTTGGGATATAATAAAGAACTATGGAGAACAGAAGACAAGCCCACTGTGTTTATAGGTGT
>JAUWKI010000006.1 GCA_030614255.1 Actinomycetes bacterium | reverse complement strand
TGTGATATTGAGTTTTGTATACAGCATGAGCTGATTTTCTTGCTCTCATGCTCTTATCTTACAAGAAGATGCAGGAAAATGCTCTCAGCCCCGCCCTTACAGGCGGGGATTTCCCGCTGAATTAAAAATCTCAAAGCCGAAAAATAAAAAAGCGTTTCAATAAAAATTTATAATTTAAAATTTGCATTTTGCAATTTTCATTTCTCCGCTCTCTTAGCCACATTCATAACCCCATACTCTTTTGGTTTTGTTATGAGCTGATGGCTGCCAGGTACTGGCCTGTATCAGGTATCAGATATCGGGGAGGCTGGGAGCTGAACTTTACCCCTTCCCCATCACCCTTATATTGTTTCAACTTCAATTCCTTCTCTCATAAAGAGGGCGGCCGTTACCCCGCTTCCCTCTTTAAGCTCACCCCTAAAATTACCATCATATATTTTGCCGCATCCGCAGGACGGACTCCTCGATTTTAAAATAGCTTTCTTTGCATTCACAAGCTTTGCTAATTTTAAAGACTCTTGTGCCCCTTTCATAAACCGAGAAGTTACTTCAACCCCTTCTTCTGTTGTCACACACGCTTTACCTTCCAAAACATCTTCTCCAGAGCCCCCAATAATCTCAGCTGACTTGCGTGGCGTAGATAACCCTCCCAACTGTTCCGGACAGATTGGTAGTGCCTTACCATCCTTAACAAGTTGCATAACTCTGTCATTTACCTTGTACTTTCCATCATAACTGCATTTAACTCCAACAAGACACGCGCTTACTATATATTCAATACCCAATCCTATCCGCTCCTTTTAAAAACCTCACTCCAAGTAAATTATTTGCTCCAACTAATAATGCTAAAGGTTATTCGTAAAATTGACGAAAATATATTAAGGATGATTAATTCTATCTTAAATGGAGATTGAGATTGAAACAAACTAAAACTAATTACTCTATTTTAAAGTCGTGGATTGAACTGGGTCGACTCGTACGCGAAAAAAAACATTTGGAGAAATTGCTTCGCGATAGAGTCACGGACCTTCCTACAATCCCCCTCCTTATAAACGATATCGAAAAGATATTAAAAGAACACACCCAGGTGGGCATCCTCTGCGTAGATATCGTTAAATACAGTAAAATCGAAGAGATTTACGGCTATCAAACATTTGATAAAGTAATGAAGATGGTAGCCGATGTTCTTAGATCATTTCTTGGGGGTTCCCTCAGAGAAACCGATGTCATATCTCAACTCATGATAAGCGGCAATACGTTTACCATTCTTCTGTCTCCTCCCCGCAAAAAAACGGAACTTCAAAAAGAGGACCTAATAAAAATAAAGAAAAGGATAGACTCGAAAATAACCGAGGCCATTCGTAGCTCTCTCGATTACGCATTATTTAAAAAATTCGGCTGCTATGTAGGAAGCGCAATCCTTAATTACGATAAAAGCATCCGCCTCGAACGCCAGCTTTATACCGCTCTGGAAAAAGCGCTTGAAGACTCAGCAAGTGCCCAGAGCAAAGATGCTGAAAAAAGGATGCGAGAGCTTAAAAAGATAATCAAAGAAGAAGAAATTTACACTCTCTTTCAACCCATAGTCAAACTTCCAAACTATAAAATCATAGGATATGAGGCTCTGAGCAGAGGACCCGGTCAGGGGGAGTTTGAAAGACCTGACAAATTATTTAATATAGCTTATCAAAGTAACCTGGTTATCGAGCTCGAACGACTTTGCAGAAAAAAAGCTCTAGCTAGCGCTAGCAATATGAACCCCGAACACATGCTTTTCTTAAACATTGAACCAGACTCTGTAAATGATCCTGAACTAAGACAGTTGGCAGCTTCCGCTCTTCTGCTCAATTCAGGATTAGGTCCTGAACACATCGTTTTGGAGGTTACAGAGCGCTCTGCCATAATGGATTTTTCAGCTTTTAGAAACGCCCTTGAATACTTTAGGGCCCTAGGTTTCAAAATAGCAATTGACGATGGCGGGGCGGGTTACGCATCTCTCCAATCTATAATCGAGTTGAAACCGGACTTCATAAAAATTGATATGTCCTTAATTCGAAACATCGACTCGGATAATATAAAACAACAGTTGGTAAAAGCATTAATCAACTTCGGGAAAGAAACAGGCGTAAAAATGATAGCCGAGGGAATCGAGACCAAAGCCGAGCTGAAAACCTTGTTAAACATAGGCATTGAAATAGGTCAGGGATTTGTGTTTGCGTATCCGAGCGAGCCATTTCCAAAAATTAGAAAGCAAATACTTACTCAATCCACTTAAGGCCACTAACCCCTTTTATCTTTAAAATTTTCTTGGTTATGTTCTCCTTGTGTACTCTATGAGGTAAATCAAGAGCCATTCTGGTAGTACACGTCTTTAACTCTTCATTACACTCTAAATCAACACACTTTATATCCACCTTTAAAGCGCCTAAACAAGAGACAACTTCGCCGAATTTTCCAGGGCGATCTTCCAAGATAAACTCCAAATTACAATAGCCGCCCAAAAGACGCGTCTCCATAGTTTTAAAAATGGTGAGAACCAATAAAATTAAGATAGTCCCAATTGATGCTGGGATGTAAAGACCAACTCCAACAGCAAGTCCTATCGCCGCCATAGCCCAGATACCCGCCGCAGTAGTCAAACCCTTCACTATCCCACCTTGACTTATAATCGCACCGGCGCCCAAAAAACCTATGCCCGTAATTGCCCCGGCAGCTATTCGAGAAGGATCGGCATTGCCCATATCAAAAAACGGATAGTACGATATAAACATCAAAAGAGCAGAGCTCATGCAGACTAAAACATGTGTCCTAAAACCCGCCGGCTTTTCGGACCTCTCGCGCTGGTATCCGACAACTCCTCCAAAAAAAGCTGCTAAAACCAGTCTGATAAGAACTGTTTCCCAGCCAATCATATGTATCACTCCCTTTAATCCTAGAGATTATGAAAATTTCTTACGGTTCTGGCCATGTCTTAAACATCTTTGATTCTCTAAATAAATAATACACTACTTCTTCCACCCTTTCTCTTCAATCAAAATATATTCTATTGAATTGTTCTTGATTTCTTTTAATTGCCGCTCTAATCGATTATTCTTATAACTAAAATCCTGTCGCACCAAATAAAGTGTGAAAATTTACCTGCGCGTCAAGGACCGGGTAGGAATCAACATAAGGTCAGAAAATAAAACTGTCGATGAGCGTGAGAATAAATGAGAATAGTCCATATATCTGATACACATCTTGGATACACCGCTTATAGTGCCTTGGACAAAGAGCTGGGAATAAAGCAGAGGAAAATTGATGTCTACAAGGCATTTAAGCAAGCTATCGATAAAATAATTGAGATTGACCCGGACGTCGTGCTTCACTGCGGAGATCTTTTTGATAACGTTCGCCCAAGTAATCGAACTTTAACATTTGCTTTAGAACAACTGCTTCGCCTGCAATCCGCAAATATTCCCGTAGTATTAATCGCCGGTAATCACTCAATGCCTAGAATGCGAGATGTGGGAAGCATATTTAAATTGTTCAATTTATTTCCCGGCCTTTACCCAATTTACGAAGGAAAATATGAAAAACTTAATTTTAAAGACCGTGCCAACAAGCAGGAAGAGTTAGTTGTCCACGCCATACCTCACTGTCTGACAAAAGAAGAATTTGAAAACAACTTAAATATGATAAGAATCGACCAAGACAGCGAGTATAACGTGTTGATGCTCCATGCCGCCACCAAAGGAATAAAGGAGTTCTCGATGGATGAGTTCAATGAGCAAGTGGTGGAGACAAGCTACTTTAAGCCCGAATTTAATTACATCGCATTGGGTCACTATCATAAATACGTCCAGCTCGCCGAGAATGCTTATTATTCCGGTTCAACCGAGAGATTTTCCTTTAATGAGGTAGGCCAAGAAAAGGGGTTTTCAGAAGTTGATTTACCGCCCACACCGGGAACAAGAAAGACAAACAACATCACTTTTCATCCGCTTAAAATTCGACCGATGATTGAAATTTCCCCTATTGACGCTTTTGGAAAAGATGCAGAATTTGTAATGAAAAAAATTGAGGAAAGAGTCGAAGAAAATAGGATCAATGAGAAAATAGTAAGACTCAGAGTAAATAACATTTCAAGTTCAACCTACAATACCCTCGATTTTAAACAAATCAAACAATTAACTTCTCCGGCACTTCATTTCAACATCAGATATGACAGAGATAATGAAGATGATTTTGCTCAAATTTCGACCGATTCAATCGGAAACTTATCCATGGAGTTTGAAAACTACCTAACAAAAACGGTGATTGAGAAGTTGGATAAAAAAATGATACTTGAAATGGGAAAAAAATATCTCAAAAAGGCGATAAACGAAGATGAAGCTGGTTAATCTAAAACTTGATAATTTTAGAAACTATAAGACCGCGGAAGTAGATTTTCCCGAAGGGCTAACCGGTGTAATTGGAACAAACGGCGCCGGGAAATCTTCTCTCATGGAGACAATAGCCTGGACTCTTTATGGAAACGCAGCCGCAAGAACCTCAAAAGAACAGATAAAAAGGCAAAGCTCATCCACAAATGAAATTTGTCGGACAATTCTCGAATTTGAAATTTCAAACGACCATTACCAAGTTGTAAGAGAGATGAAGGGAGCAAATCTCTCATCGGATGCATCCGTATTTGTAAACAAAAAAATTGCGGCAAGAGGCATAAGGGCTACATTGGAATATATAACCAAAATACTGGGATTAGACAGAGAGGCTTTTTTCACCAGCTTCTTTGCTAAACAAAAGGAGCTGAACGCCCTTTCCGACCTACAACCCGCTGAACGAAAAAACCTGATAATAAAGATGCTTGGAATAGATGACATTGATAAAGCAACCGAGCTAATAAGACTTGACATGAGAGATGTCGCTACCAAAATTGAGGTACTTAAAGAAAGAGTGTTCGACGAAAACGTCCTTAAGGTTGAACTTGAAAGTAAACTTAAAGAGAGAGAATCCTCAGAAAAGAGAAGGATGGAAAAGAAAGAAAAGAGAGATGTTTTTGAGATTGACCTCAAAAACTTAAAATCAAGCATCGAAAGAGAATGGGAGAGAAAGAATGAGCATACATGTCTTTTACAAACATACTCAATTAAACAGAGTGAACTGAAGAGCACGCAGGAAAACCTGGTAAAATACCTTGATGAGCGGGGGGAGCTTTTAAGCAAAAAAGCCGAACTTCAAAAACTTGAGAAATCTATCGCGGAATATGAAGAAATCAAAAAAATATCAGAAGAGATGATGAAATTAAAAGGGGAACAAAAACTTGTAAACGAACTTACAGACCGCAAAAATCATCTTCAAAATGAACTTAAAAACTTAAAGGAAAAAACGAGAGAGTTTAAGAACGTCTCCGAGACTTTGAAGAATAAAGTAGATTTAATTGAAGAAACTAAACTAGCATTAGAAAAATATGAGAACTTGCTCGAAGAAGTGAGGGAAAAACTACATAATTCAAAAATCTCGTTTGCACGTATTGAGCCCGAGATTAAAAAACTAAAAAAACAAAAAGAGGCGATAGAAAAACTTGGGCCGGAAAGCAAGTGTCCAACCTGCCTCCGTCCTCTCAAAGAAGACTTCTCTTCCATTGAAAAACAACTTTCAAACAAGATTGCTGTCTTAGAAGAAGACCTTTTAAAACACAAAGAAGCAATCTTAAGTCTCGAAAAAATCCAAGAAGATAAATTTGTCAAGGTAAAAGCGCTAAGAGAAAGAAAAGAAACCTTCGAAAAAGAGAGAAACAACCTGGAATTAAAAGCAAAAGAAGCATCCCATCTTACACAAAAAATGGAGCAATTAAAGAATAGTCTGGACGAAACAGAAAAAAAACTCGAAAGAATTGGCCGTTTCGTTTACAACGAAAGAGAACATTTGACCTTAAAAGAAAGACTAAGCGAACTCGAAAAAAAACGGAATGCAGCTCTCCGGTATGAAGCAGATATAAAAAGGTTGCCAAAGATTGAAAAAGAAATCGTGGACCTTAAACAGAAAGAAAAAGTTCTAAATGAAGATATAGATAAAATAAAAAAAGCTGGAAAAAATCTCTCATTTTCAGAAGATGCTTACCAAGAGCTCCAAAAAGATCTTGAAGCAACACAGGAAAAATATCACAACATTGAGATCAAATTAAAGGATATGGAACACGATTGCAAAATAATAGATATGGAAATTGAGAAAATTAAAAAGAGCTTTGAGGAAAATAAAGATAAACGAGAGGAAATTAAGGAATTAAGCAAAAAGAGAATTTATTTGGAAGAATTGAGAAAAATCTTTTTAAACTTCAGAAAACACTTAATTGGACGAATCCGCCCCGCCCTTTCTCAAAAAGCAAGCGACCTATTTCAGGAGCTAACGGAGGGGAAATACAGCAAAGTTGAATTGGACGAAAACTATGAGCTTCAGGTATATGATAACGGGGAAAAGTTTCCCATAGAAAGATACTCGGGCGGAGAGAAAGATTTGGCCAATCTTTGTTTAAGAATCGCCATTTCACAGGTGATGACCGAGGGAAGTGAACAAAACTTTAGTTTCATCGTGCTAGACGAAATCTTTGGCAGCCAGGATAGTTTACGTCAAGAAAATATAATGAGAGCACTGGCCAAATTGGCAAATCAGTTTAGGCAAATATTTATAATAACCCACGTAGAAAGCATAAAAAACTCTCTGGAGCATGTCATAAACGTCTGGGAAGATGAGAGCGGCCTAAGCCAAGCTCGACTCGAATAAAAAACGTAGCAGGACAAAGTCTGGAAAAACAGACCAAGGAGGCAAGATGAAACTTTTAAAAATTTTTTCGATGTTTCTAATAGCAATTCTTCTGATAGGTAGCCTTCTTTCTTTAGTGTTCTCAGCGTCAATTAAATCCACCCTCCTAAATCAACGATTTGTGGAGAAAGAATTGGAGCAATATAACTTCTATCCCACCTTAAGAAATTCCATCATCAGAAGAGACGAGGGAAGAACAGACGAGGATAAAAAGGTGGAAGAGGTTATACGCGCTTCAATTTCAGAAGAATGGGTAAGGGTTCAATCAAATTTGGTTTTATCAAACTTTTACGATTATATTAACGGAAAAAACAAGGACACCAATCTAAAAATATCTTTTTCTGAAATTAAGCCCGAAATAAAAAACAACTTGCTGAGCGAGATAGATAACCTTGTTCCGCCGGAAATAAAAGACAACCCTCAAGAAGTTGAGTTGTTTAAATCAGACTTTGAAACCCAAATTATCGAAGATATTGACACAAAATTACCTGATGAAATTAACCTGTTTGGAGACGGTCAAAATGACGTCCAAGCACTCAGCACGATTAAAAACTATGTCTATCTCTTTAATCTATCTTTTTATGGACTCATCGCCTTCAAGGCCTTCTTGGTCGTGCTGATGGTGCTCGTGCTTCGCAAAGCAAAAAACATATTTAGATTCTTAGGAGGAAATTACCTGGCGGCGGGAATCATTTTGTTTATAATGAACACTTTTACAAAATTTTCTTTTGCTTCAGGGATACAAAAAGCTGAGTTACCTCCCACGCTTGAAAAGGAAGTCGTCCTGGGACTTTTCTCAGACATACTTGCCCCCGTCAATATGTATAACATCATCATAGTGGGAGTCGGGATTCTGCTGCTCGCTCTATCCTTCATAAAATTTTCAACTAAAAAAGAGCAATCAAAACAAGTTCCAGCAGAAACAAATTAATAAAGCATTTACACCAAATTTTCTGTAAACAGCCATTAGCCAAATAGCCCGGCCTACGGCCTCGATAGCTTATGGCTCGCTCACTACCGTTCGCTCAATAGCCGATAGCTCAAACCATAAACCATCAGTCCAAAACTAGCTAGTTGGTTGATCAGCTGGTTGGATGGTTTTTCCATACTCCATACTACATACTCCATCTGCCATCAGCCATAAGCCATCTGCTATTCGCTAGTTGCCATATCATTTTTAGGCGCCCTGCCTACCGCCGTGCCTGTCGGCAGACATGGCAGGCAGAAATTGCGTGTCCAAAGGACAAATAGCGATTTCGCAATGAGAGAGTCGAATGAGTAGGGAGGTCATAAGACCAGTACCTGGCAAACCAGAGCCTCAGAGCAACCCACAAAAAAGAAGTAACCAATTAAACAAACAAAAATAAATCAGCTGTTACGTTTAAAAACGAGATTGCTTCGCCATGCCTAATGACAGACAAGTAAACACCGGGTAAACGGTGGTTTAGAGCACTATCGCTCATGCCCAACGGGCACGTAAGCTTACTCTCAACCACATTCGGAGCTTTGCTCCGTCTTTGTCGATTCTCCCTTCGGCTCTTCTTTTTCATTTTGACAGCCGATGATTCCAATCATCAAAAACATGACCAAAAAAATTACAAAAAATTTTTTCATTTCTTCTCCTATCTAAGACTATCTGTTAATTCAGAAATGAGCTCTCTTGACTTGCCCTCAGAGAGCTCCCCTGGAACCACGTAAACCATAAACCTATTCTGTGCCCAAAAATACTGTCTTCCTCCGCCGGGTTCGGTTGTATAAACTTGCACATCCTTAATTTTGTTGGATTCAATTTTCTCAAACCCCTCCTCAAATTTTTTCATTGCGTCTATCATCTTTATGGTCTCTTCACCGCAAGTACTCGAATCGGAGTACTCGGTAATCCAAATACTTAAACCCCCATCGTAATATCCAATAATCATATTATCGGCATTTTTAACCTTGCCTTGATGGGAGCGCACGGCAGTGGCAACAGCTTCTTCTCCAGCAACAATCCTTCTTAGCACAAGTTCATCGACTTTGCTGGGTAAAAAAGATTCCAATCCCTTGGGAGTAAATAGTGAGCATGTCCAGAAGATGGCCGTAAGAAGTATTATAATCAAGAGAAGAAAAATAACTTTTTTAAATTCCTTCAAATTACATTACCCAACCTTTATCCATTTCTTGGAGCTCAAACCCTCACTTTAAGAAAAAGAGCAAAACATAATTAAAAACGAATAAAAATATTAAAAGGATAGTTGTCCAGCCCACTCTTCTTTTTACCTTTGATTCATATATCATGCCAACTACAACAACAACCGTCATAATAATCGCTACAAGAGAACTTATTATCTGCTGGGGGTCGGCGACTGAAAAAAGTGGCGCTCTTGTGTAAAAGATATCCTCAATTCCTAAAACGAAGATGTTAAAGAGATTGCTTCCTAAAATATTCCCAATTGCCAAATCAATGGCCCCAAGCTTAACTGCCGCAATAGATATGGTCGCCTCCGGCAAAGATGTCGCTAACGCAATGAATAAACTCCCCACAAAAGTTTCGCTTAAACCACTTAAGACAACAAGGTTCTTTCCGACCTGAGGAAGGAGCAGTGAAAGAACGACAATGATAGTCGCGTGAATTCCAAAAGAAAGGTAGGCCTTATCAAGCGGAATTTTTTTATAGGTCTCTCCTTTAAACTCAACAAACTTACCTTTCTGAAAAAGAAAGATAATCCTCACCCCAAGAAGATAAATGACGAAAATCAAAGGGGTGTATACGCCAATCCAAAAGATAGAAAATAAGGAGAAAGTCCTCTCAATGAAGATGCCGAGTACGACCACCCCAAGCAAAATTACCCCAAAAGAGGCCGAAATTATGTGCCCTTTTTCAATATCAGATAAGACTGGCCCAGGTTCATACCATATATCGATTAGAGTAATTAAAAGCAGGTTAAAAAGGCAGGAACCGATAATTCCTCCTATGGCAATATTTGGGACATCTATGATGGCCACAGCGCTTATTCCGCTTATTAGCTCAGGCAATGAGGTCACCGTCGCCAGAAGAATGACTCCTACCCAAATTCTTCCAAGACCAACTTTCTCGGCTATCACATCGCCGTATTTAGCCAGTCTTGAACCTGAAAAAACTATGACCAAACTCACCAGGATAAATTGAAGCAAAGAAACTGAAAGAGAATTCATAAGGGCTCTCCATAAGTTCAGGGGCTTTTACCTAAACCTTCATCTTTTTAAACAAATACCCTCCCAAAAATATCATAAAGGTCGCGAACCCGACCAAGGCAAAAAAGCATACAAGAGGATTTATTTGTGAAGTTCCCAACAGGCCGGCCCTTATTCCCTCAACGCCATATGTGAGGGGATCTATATAGGTAAGATACCTTAAAAAAGGAGGCAGAGTACTTATTGGAAACACCGCACCGGAAAGTCCGAAAACCGGAAAGATTACAAAGTTCATGATGAGCTGAAAACCATGCATATCTTCCATCGGCGAGGCAAAAGCAATTCCCAAGGCGGTAAAAGAGAGGCCAATTAGCACCATAAACAATATTGCAACCAAAAACCCTGTCACGCTGGAAACGCTCCCGCCTAAAAATAGAGAGAACACCAAAATTATGAGTCCCTGAATGAGCGCGGTGGTGGCCCCTCCCAATGTTTGACCCAACATTATCTCCACCCTTGAAACGGGTGCCACCAGCGTCTCCTTTAAAAATCCAAACTGCTTATCCCAAATTATCTGTATTCCAGAAAAGACTGAAGTAAATAAGACGCTCATGGCAACAATTCCCGGAATGAGAAACCTGATGTAATCATGTTCCATTCCAGGAACGCTAATAACGGAGTTAAGACCAAACCCAAGAGTCAAAAGAAAAAAGATAGGCATGCCCAAGCTGCCTATAATCCTGCTTTTTGAACGCAGATAACGTTTTACGTTTCTCAACCAAATGGTATAAATTACATCCATTTTTACCTTCTCTTCCTCGCCCTGTGCACCATACGTATGTGTTCCCCAGAACCCGCCTCTTCTTCCCTTATGGTTCTACCCGTAAAATGCAAGAAGACATCCTCAAGAGTCGGCTTGTGAACCGTAATTGATTTTATTTCAATATCACTATCGCACGATATCTTGGCAATTTTTGCCACGTGTTTTTCCGCATCAACTACGTTAACTGTAATAAAACTGTCGTGTTGTTTGGAGGATTTAAACCATGGAAATTCTTCAATACGAGAACGCAATGATTCAGCATCGGGAGTTTCTACCGTTATCAGGTCACCACCTATACCATCTTTTAAATTTCTTGGTGTATTGAGCGCGATGATTTTACCCTTATCGATAATCGCCACCCTGTCACAGAGCTTATCCGCCTCTTCCATATAATGGGTCGTAAGAATTATGGTGACATTCTTTTCCTTGCTTAACCTCTGGATGTATTCCCAAATATGGTTCCTTGTTTGAGGGTCCAGTCCGAGAGTCGGCTCGTCCAAAAACAGCGCTTTTGGCTCATGCATCAGGCCCCTTGCAATCTCTAGGCGCCTCCTCATCCCACCGGAAAATTTTTTGACGAGGTCATTTTTCCTCTCATTTAACTCCACTAATTTTAAAAGTTCTTTAATCTTCTCGGTCCTTATAACTCTTGGAATACGATAAAGCCGTCCGTGAAAATCCATGTTCTCATAAGCAGTAAGCTCCTCGTCTAAGCTGGGGTCTTGAAAGACGATTCCAATGGATTTTCTGACATTATCCTTCTGGGTTTTTATGTTAAAACCGTTGACACTCGCCTCTCCAGAGGTTGGTTTAAGAAGGGTCGCAAGCATCGATATGGTGGTGGTTTTCCCGGCTCCGTTCGGCCCCAAAAACCCAAACACCTCCCCTTCCTTAACCGTGAAACTGACGTTACCGACAGCCGTAAGACCGTTAAATCTTTTCGTTAAACTTTTAAGAACTATTATCTCTCTTATTTCTTCTTCACCTTCTTCAGATCCCTGTTTGCCCAGATATTAATAAAAACGGTAACAACCATCGCTAATCCGAGCATCAACCAGTATAGCCCACCGGGAATTAAGCCCATAATATAAAGAGTGAGAGGCAAGCCCACAAACAACACAAGCACCGCTCCCATGACAAGAAAACTTCTAACCACGATTCGTTGCTGAACGGAGCCCTTCCTCCATCTAAGCACATAATAAATTTCGAAAACGGCTATGGCAAATCCAAAAATCAAAAGAGCGATAATAATATATTTTTCCATATCAAAACACCCTTGTCTCTCCTAAAATCTCTGATAATTTTTTCACGTTACCGTAGCCGTGCCTATCGGTAAGCGCATTGAAAACAGGTAGAGTGGAAAAGAATTATCAAAACTTATACCAATGAGGACCCCACCCAAGTCAAAAAAGATGGCTTCCAGGTTTGTCTCCCTCTTGGCTTCATCCATAGTTTACAAAGTTTAACATAGAGACAAACTCAAAAGATGCCAATTTTTTTACGGTGCCAACCAACAGAATGGATAAAAGGGAACGTTCCTTAGAATCCAATATAAAAGAATGATTCCCAGCAGCGCCCAAATCCAAAAAGGCTTTATAAAGACGCCGGGCAAAGACCGCCCTATTACCTTAAGCAAAGCTTGAGATATAAGAGCATACCCTACAAATGGCAGTAGCAATACCATCAAGGGATTTAATCTAAATGCTCCTAAAAGGTTACCATGAATCAATTGACGCAAAGCACGCAACGTCCCGCAGCCAGGACAATATAAACCGGTTGCCGCGTAAAATGGACAAGGGGCAATAAAAGAAGATATGGCATCGTAAAAGAACAGATATACCAAAGCGGTAGCAATTATTCCCGATACCACTGTTAGTTTTAAATACTTCACATTTGCCCCAAAAAAAATTATAGAACTAATACGAACTTGTAGCAGCAAAAAGGAAAGATATAATAAACATAAGACCATAGAAAACTATAAAGAGTAAAATTAGGCCAAAAGAAATCCAACAAAAAGTCTTAGCAATATTAGAGTAATTCCTTGCCCCTTCTATATCGCCCCTAGCCATTTTGCCATCAACCTGAGCCGCAAAAACTATTGCCGGTATCCCAAGTACTCCCGGTATCACCAGTGGTAAACCAAAAATAGTACATAAGATAGCTTGCACCAAATAGTTGGGAATTTCCTCTAATGGCCGTGGTGGCTGCTGGGGTGCTGGAGCCTTTTGTGGGGCATCTGGATGAAGATTGTTTCCGCATTTAACACATTTCCAAGCATTATCGTCGTTTTCAGTTCCGCATTTCGGACAATACATCTTACACCTCCTCGATTGTTTTATGGATTTCGCCAAATTCTAAATTTATCCGCTTAAAATAATATATCAACTCGAGTTGCTAAAATCCACAAAAAAAACGGCTGCACCAGATAAGCGAGGTACTGCCGAGTTTTTACTTGGTAGCGGGGAGAGGATTTGAACCTCTGACCTTTGGGTTATGAGCCCAACGAGCTACCGAACTGCTCCACCCCGCGATCAAATTATTTAATTTTTCAGCAGAGAGTATGTTAACACAATTAGCAGGCCTTTGCAAAACGATTAAGAGATCGCTTCGCCGTACCTACCCTGCCATCAATTATATTAAATCAAACATTGTGTTAGCAGCTCCACAGCATCCACGAAAACAGCATTTGCTCCTAAGTTTGACCAAGTCTTGGTTATATTAAACGAACTCCGCGTAGATACTTTCCATTCTTTTGGTAATTACCCACCCTGTAATATATTTGGAAAGCTTGACCCGGGTCCCAAGTGTAAACATTTCATTTAAATGTGTCGATAAAGCTAGTAGAATACTTTTAGGTGTAAAAATGAATAAAAAAATGCGTCTTCTGCTAGTAACTTATCTCATATTTATCTTGTCAGCAGGAATAGTGGTTCCTGTTCTGGCAGAGCCTTCTTATGTCGAAGAAATTAACAAAAAACAAACTGAGACACAGAATGTCCAAGAGGAGTTAGAAGCTCTCGACAAAGACCTCGAGGTAATCGTGGAAGAATATAACCTTGCACGGTTGGAACTCCAAAAAACCCAGCAGAGATTAAGGGATACCCGTATACGCCTCTCCCATGCAGAAAATAAACTTGACGGACAGAGAGAAACCCTGAATCAAAGAGCATCCAATATTTACAAAAATGGCGATATCACATTTGTTGAATTCCTCTTGGACATAAAAGACTTCAATGATCTAATTACAACAATAGACTTCTTAAGGAGAATCGGAGAGCAAGACGCTGACCTAGTCTATAAATTCCAACGAAGCAAGGAAAATATTGAAACCTTAGAAGCAGAACTCGAAAAACTCCAAAGCGAGCAAGTTCAAAATAAAGAAAAGATTGAAGCAAAAAAGAAAGAGGTTGAAAGAACGATAACGGGAAGAAACAATCGCCTTAAAAACTTAAGCGACGAAACCAAAGAGCTGATGCAAAAAGAGGAGGAGAGAGAGGCCCGTGAACAGGCAGAATTAATTCGGCAGATAGAAAGCAATCTTGGAGATATAAACGTCGATGTAGAACCCGGAACGATTGTGAGCACAGCCCTTCTTTATCTGGGAGTCCCTTATGTTTGGGGAGGAGAAACTCCCAAGGGATTTGATTGCTCAGGCCTGGTTAAATATGTATTTGCCCAACACAATATTAACCTTCCACATCACAGCGCATCTCAATTTAATCTTGGAGACCCGATTTCAGCTGGAAGCTTAAAACCCGCAGATGCCGTCTTTTTTGGTAACCCCGTCCATCATGTAGGCATCTATATAGGTAGTGGCCGCTTTATCCATGCTCCTCAAACCGGTGATGTCGTAAAAATTACACCCTTAAATGAGCGGAATGACTATGCCGGCGCACGGCGCTATGGTAACTCTTAAAACCCCTTAAAGTCCTGAAAGAAATTTTGCATTATCTTCCCAATTTTAGTAATCTAATAAAGTTCTTTTATGCTCTTTGGAAGTGGAGAAAAGATGCGGGAACTTATAAATTTTGGACTTGATGTCGCAAAAACTTGCGGAGTTACATATGCAGACGTTCGAGTTGAAAAAGTTAAAATCCAATCAATTGCAATTAAAAATGGCAAGGCAGAGGAAATTTCAGACTCAGAAAGTTATGGTTTTGGGATACGAACTCTAGTTAATGGTAGATGGGGATTTGCAAGTAGCTCCAAGGTCAATGAAGAAGAAGTACAAAAAATTGTTGCTTTATCGTGTGAAATCGCCAAAGCAAGTGCTTTCCTCAAAAAAAAAGACGTAGTCCTCTCTCCTGTTGAACCAATAAAGGAAAACTATGAAACTCCGGTAGAGATTAATCCCTTCACTGTTTCTTTGGAAAAAAAGCTTTCCACCCTTTATGAGGCCGAAGAGATACTACGTAAGGAAAGAGATATAAAAATATCTCAGGCTTCGATGAATTTTATATTCAAAGACAAGACGTTCGCAAGTACTGAAGGAACCTGGATCAAGCAGAAAATAATGATGAGTGGCGCGGGAATTGCGGCAACGGCAATCGGCGAAAGTGATGTACAGATAAGAAGCTATCCAAATTCCCATGGCGGTCAATTTACTACTTCTGGATATGAGCTTATAGACAAATTGCGGTTAAAAGATAACGCAGAAAAGATTGCAGGTGAAGCAGTGGCCCTGCTTAAAGCAGAGGAGTGCCCTTCTAAAATTACAACTGTAGTTTTGGGTGGTTCTCAGCTCGCCTTGCAAGTTCATGAATCGATAGGACATCCGATTGAGCTCGACAGAGTCCTGGGGACTGAGGTAAGTCTCGCAGGAACAAGTTTTCTTACGCCCGATAAGCTCAACCACTTAAAAATCGGCTCGGATATAGTCAATATCACCGCAGACGCAACGATACCCCAGGGACTTGGCACTTTTGGCTATGACGATGAAGGTATCCCAGCCAAAAAAGTTGATATTGTAAGAAATGGATTATTTATTGGATATATAAACTCTCGAGAGACGGCCGCAGAAACCGGCCAATCCTGTAATGGAACCATGAGGGCCGATGGATGGAATCGAATTCCTCTTATTCGAATGACCAACATAAACCTATTGCCAGGAGAACCTTCCTTTAAGGAATTGATAGCGGACACCAAAGACGGAATATATCTAGAAACTAACAAGAGCTGGAGCATCGATGATAAAAGACTGAATTTTCAGTTTGGTACTGAAATCGGATGGGAAATAAAGAACGGCAAAATCAAAGGGATGCTAAAAAATCCCAATTATACAGGAATCACCCCTGAATTTTGGAACGCCTGTGATGCAATCTCCAACAAAGATTCCTGGATAATCTGGGGAACTCCCAACTG
Source organism: Actinomycetes bacterium (assembly GCA_030614255.1). GTDB lineage: Bacteria > Actinomycetota > Aquicultoria > UBA3085 > Oleimmundimicrobiaceae > JAUSCH01. The sequence continues at coordinate 44,530 of JAUWKI010000006.1, read as the reverse complement.
CGGCAAAGGAGAACCTATGCAAGTTGCTCAAACAGGACATGGCGCGTCTCCCGCAAGATTTCGAAACATTCAAGTTGGTGTGGGAAAATGATGACCCATAAAGAAATAGAAAAAATCTCAAAAAAGATTCTAAATCTATCACCTGCCGACCAAACAGAAGTACTTTTAATCTCTCAAGATTCGGCATTAACCAGATTTGCAAATAATCAAATACATCAAAACGTCGCTGAAAAAAATGTAAAACTCTCTATAAGGGTCATTGATAATAAAAGAACTGGCACCACTTCGACCAACATTTTGAGTGATAAATCAATCGAGGACGCACTGAAAAGAGCTCTTGAAATAGCTAACAGTACTTCGCCTGACCCGGATTTTAAATCTCTTCCCAAAAAGAAACAACATAAAGAGATGAGTCTTTTCTCCAAAAACACCGCCGAATATCAACCAATAGACAGAGCTAAAGAGATTTCTATCTTAATCTCCAAAGCAAATCGAGAAGACCTTACAGCTGCAGGTGCCTTCGACACAGGTTCTCTTACAATTGGAATAACCAATTCTTTAGGAATTTTTAAAACTGCTTCCTTAACAGAGGCAAGCATAAATACAGTATTTATGTCACCTAGTAGCTCGGGGTATGCTGACTCCTACGAAAAAGACGTTAAAAACATCAACTGTCATAGATTAGCCGACCTGGCCGCGTGTAAAGCCCTAAAAAGCATAGAGCCCGTAGCAATAAAACCGGGGTCTTACAAAGTAATTCTAGAGCCAGCGGCCGTGGCTGATATGCTCATGTATCTTGCTTTTTGCGGCTTTGGAGCATTGGCTTATCAGGAAAGACGAAGTTTTATGAGTGGAAAACTCGGTCAAAAAATTACCGGAGAGAATATTACAATCTGGGATGACGGAACAAGTCCCGATAACCTGGGATTGCCCTTTGACTTTGAGGGAACTCCCAAACAAAAGATAATCTTAATTGAAAACGGACTCGCAAAAAACGTTGTTTATGATTCGTATACAGCCCACAAAGAAGATAAAGAATCGACAGGGCACGCACTTCCCGCCCCGAATGTTTACGGCCCTCAAGCTTCCAACCTTTTTCTTAAAAATGGAGGTTGTTCAACTGATGAGATGATTGCCTCCACCAAAAAAGGCATCCTAGTTACAAGATTTCACTATACAAATATTGAGGACCCGCTAAAAACAATACTTACAGGAATGACACGGGATGGAACTTTTTTGATTGAAAACGGCGAGATAATATGTGGAGTAAAAAATTTACGATTTACTCAAAACATCCTCACAGCATTATCAAACGTAGAAATGATTTCAAATAAAACCGAGCTGAAGCAGACCTTCTTCGGTCTTTGCCGAACTCCCACACTTAAGATAGACGACTTCAATTTCACCGGCGTAACCGAATTTTAAAAAAACTAGCTCTTTCATTAGAGGGGCCCCAATGAAAGAGCTAGTTACCCATTTACTGGGCTACTCAATATATCGGAACTCCATAAATTTTCTTTAGAGATTTTTCTCAAAAAAATGAAAAAAAGCTTGGATAACATGAGGGGTTGAACTAAATCGAACCTTGAGCAACTATCTCTTTTATCTTCATTAACCTGGTTCTATTCTCTCTTTCTGCTTCATCGAGCTTCATATTTATATACTTTACGGTTTCGTTTAGTTGGGGGATTAAAACATGCTCTAGAGCATTCACGCGACGACGAGTTTTTTCTATTTCAACCGCAATAAGTTCTACTGCCTTTTCGGCTTCCGATAACTTTATCAAAAGAGGCACGATTTCATTCAACGAAAGAAGTGCCTTGTCAAGAATCGCAGGCGTAGTTGATAAACCATAACAATCAAAGGTCCCTTCTTGCTCAGTCTCAAACTCAGGGACCCTCACCCCCATTAATCTCTTCTCTGAAATTTTAACAGTCGTAATCATGTGTGGATAGAGAAGTGCTTCCTCAATAATCTCAGCTGATGATTCCGAACGAGCAATCGCAAAAATTTGATAAGCTTTCGCGAGTTTCTCTTCAATCTCTTTGCGAAGTTTTCGGTTTTTCCGCACTTGTTCCAGAAACTGCTTCATTAACTCATCAAGTTTATCTTTAAGCAATTTGTGGCCCCTTTGAGCAATAGCCCGACGCTTTCGAAGTTTCAATAACTCCATTCTGTTCGGGTTTACTTTTAAAATAGCCACCTTCTAAATCATCCTCCAGATATTACAAATTACGAATTTTTATTATCTTAAAACGCTACCTTAAGCTTTTACTTCTTCCAATTCTTCTTCCGCTTCCTCTTTTACAAACCGGGACATATATTTTTCTATCTGCTCTTCACTTACCCTCTTAAGTTCCGCTTTCGGCAAATAAGAGAGAAGCTCCCAGCCAAGATCAAGAGTCTGCTCGATAGTTCTGTTCTCAAAACCACCCTGTTGTATAAAACGCGTCTCAAACTCCTCGGAAAATTTTGCAAACTTCTTATCAATATCTGATAGTGCAGCTTCACCGAGAATGATAGCAAGCTCCTTCGCTTCTTTCCCTCGAGCATACGCAGCAAAGAGCTGGTTAGAGACACTAGAATGGTCTTCTCTGGTCTTGCCCGTACCTATTCCTTTTTCTTTTAGTCTGGAAAGAGAAGGCAGAACATCTATGGGTGGATATATTCCTTTGCGATGCAAGTCACGACTTAAAATAATCTGCCCCTCGGTAATATATCCGGTAAGGTCGGGAATGGGATGAGTTTTATCATCCTCCGGCATAGATAGGATTGGAATCTGGGTAATCGACCCCTTCTTGTCCTTAATTTTTCCGGCTCTCTCATAAATCGTAGCAAGGTCAGTGTATAGATATCCCGGATAACCCCTTCTTCCGGGAACTTCCTTCCTCGCCGCGGAGACCTCGCGGAGAGCTTCACAGTAGTAGGTCATATCGGTCAAAATTACCAAAACATGCATACCCAAATCGTAAGCCAAATACTCGGCGGTCGTAAGAGCGACTCTCGGTGTCGCAATTCGCTCAACGGCAGGGTCATCCGCAAGATTAATAAATATGACAGCTTTTTCAATTGCAGCGGTTCTCTTAAATTCACTGATGAAATACTCAGCTTCCTCGAAAGTTATCCCCATCGCACAGAAGACGATTGCTAACTCTTCTTCCTTGCCCAAAACCCGGCTTTGCCTTGCTATCTGCGCAGCTACTTGTGGGTGAGGGAGACCTGCCCCCGAGAATATTGGCAGCTTCTGCCCTCTAACCAATGGATTCAATCCATCAATGGCTGAGATGCCCGTCTGGATGAAATCTTCCGGATAATCCCTTGCGTATGGATTCATCGGCTCACCGTAGATGCTAAGACGTTTTTCGGGAATAATTTCAGGCCCTCCGTCAATCGTATGGCCGAGGCCATCAAAAACCCTACCTAAAATATCTTTTGAAACCCCGACTTCCATACCTTTCCCGACGAATCTTACCCGGGTCTGTGTCGTGTTAATACCCCTTGTTCCCTCAAACGACTGAATAAGCGCAGTGTCTTTGGTTATCTCCAAAACATTGCCGCGACCCATAGAGCCATCCGGGAACTGTAGCTCAACAAGCTCACCATATTTTACATCGGTTACTTTTTCAACAAGCAAAAGCGGCCCAATAACATCCCGTATCGTCATATACTCCTTGGGCATATTACTCGCCTCCCATTCTGGAAGCTTTAAACTGAGACGATATATCTTTCAGTAAATCTTCCAATTTTTCAATCTCTTCTTCTTTGATAAATTTAGCTCTGGATATCTTTTCCCTTATAGGAGCATCCAAAATATCTTTAATATTAATACCTTTCTCGATAGCTTCTAAGGCCGTATCGTGGAAACGCATTATCGTCTTAAGCATCAAAAACTGCTTCTTTAATGAGGAGAACGTATCGACCTCATGAAAAGCGTTCTGCTGCAAGAAGTCTTCTCTGATTGACCGCGCAGTCTCCATCAATATTCTCTCGTTTGTCGAGAGCGCCTCAACACCAACAAGTCTTACTATCTCTTTTAATTCGGCCTCCCGCTGTAAGATAGCCATCGCATCCGCCCTTAATTTTTTAAACTCCGGGTCAACTTCTTTGGTCCAGTACTCCTCTGTTTCATTCATGTAGAGAGAGTAACTTTGAAGCCAATTGATGGCAGGGAAGTGTCTCTGGTAAGCAAGCTGGTCCTCAAGACCCCAAAATACCTTTACAATTCTTAAAGTATTTTGAGTAACCGGTTCCGAGAGGTCCCCGCCAGGAGGAGAAACCGCTCCAACGACAGTCAAGCTACCTTCTCTTTCGTCTTTTCCAAGACAAATGGTTCTGCCCGCTCTTTCGTAAAAAGCTGCGGCACGTGAACCAAGATATGCAGGATATCCTTCCTCACCAGGCATCTCTTCTAATCTTCCAGAAATCTCTCTCAATGCCTCAGCCCAACGGGAAGTCGAGTCCGCCTGAAGGGCCACGCTATAACCCATATCTCTAAAGTACTCGCCTATCGTTATTCCGGTATAAACCGAAGCTTCTCTCGCAGCAACCGGCATATTTGAAGTATTGGCGATAAGCACGGTTCGTCTCATTAGAGGATCACCCGAATATGGGTCTTTAAGCTTAGGGAACTCCATAAGAACATCTGTCATCTCGTTCCCTCGCTCACCACAACCGATAAATATTATTATCTCAGCATTTGCCCACTTGGCAAGCTGGTGCTGGATTACCGTTTTTCCTGAACCGAATGGCCCAGGAACACAAGCTGTTCCACCTTTCGCCACCGGAAAAAATGTATCTATAACCCGCTGGCCACTTAAAAGAGGCACGCTAGGTGGAGTTTTTTTCTTATAAGGTCTCCCACAACGAACCGGCCACTTTTGAAGCATAGTTATTTCGTGTTTCTTACCATCCTTTTCCAAAATGGCGATGGGTTCTTCAACCGTAAACTCACCGGAGTAGATCTCTTTCAGCTCACCTTCAACATCCGGCGGAACCATTACTTTATGCTCAATAATAGTAGTTTCCTGTACCGTCCCTAAAATGTCGCCTGTTGAGACCTTATCTCCAACTTTTGCAACCGGTTTAAAATCCCACTTCTTCTCCCTGTCCAAACCAGGTGCCTCAACACCACGTGCAATAAAGTCCCCGACTTTATCCCTGATTACGTCCAAGGGTCTCTGTACCCCGTCATAAATCGACTCGAGTAGACCGGGTCCAAGCTCAACGCTAAGAGCTTCTCCTGTCGCATATACAGGATCGCCGGGGCCAAGCCCAATGGTCTCCTCATATACCTGGATAGAAGCGGTTTTGCCCCTAAGTTCGATGACCTCTCCCATCAACCTCTCTTTGCCCACTCTAACCAGGTCATACATCTTTGCATTTGTCAGACCCTCTGCAACTACCAAGGGGCCCGACACTTTGCTTATCATGCCCTGCTCCATTAGCTCTTCCCTTCTTCACTTAAAATATCCATGCCTACCGCTTTTTCGACAATTTTTTTCATTCGTTGAAACCCTACCCCTTTGCCCCCTTTGGCAGGAGGAATAATCAACACCACCGGAGTAAAACTCTCAGCAAACTCGGTGATTAAATCATCGATCTCTCGATAAACCTCTTCAGTTACTATAATCACCGTGTAATTGCCGTCTTTTATTTTGAACCAAACATCTTGGGCTTCATGGAGTTCAATAACCGGATAGGCATCAAACCCCAATGCCTGAAACCCCAAAACCGAAGTTTTATCACCTATCATCGCTACTTTAGACATATTGCACACGAACTCTTTCTTTGATAGTTTGAGCGGAAAGACCGCTAAGTTTCCCAATTAAAATAACCCTTAACACCTTGACCTCATTTTCTTTGGCAATTATATAACTTATTAGCGGTTCCAGCCCAACCGGAATATACTTTGCCGGTTGGAGATAGCGAACCAGAAAATCGTCCACCTTCTTATCAAAAAGATCGGGGTCAAACTCTTGCCCAACTATGCTCTCCTGAACTATGGCGGCGTAAGAGGTTTCTTTTAACATGTTTACCGCTATATCCAAAGAATCATAATAGATTGAAACCAACTTTTCCTTCTCCAAGAAACCTCTATCCAGAAAAGCGTCTTCAATAAATTTTGACTCTCTATTCAAGCTCTTCGCCCTCAAAAAGACCTTCAAATTAACCAGGTCGATTGAGCTTCGAACAAAACCTGTAAAGAACTTGTTCTTCTGTTTTTTCGCGGCCTCGTAAAGATGTTTATATAAAGCTTTGTCTAAAACTATATCAATTTGCTGAGAATTCTTATCCTGCTCGAACCTCTCCATGGCCTCATACAAAGCAGACCTATAGGGCTCCGCAATTCCTTCAAGTTCGCCTTCCTCGATTGCTTTTTTGACTTCCTCGGTTTCTAGCATGCCAAGTTTCGACCATATTTGCTCGGCAGTTTTCTCTCCGTATTTTGCTTTAAGCAAAACTTTTAAGTTGTGAAAATCATAACGAGATCGGAAGTAAGATAATATCTGTTTATCAGGATATACTTCTTCCAAAAATTCATAAACAATCGCGAGATAATCATTTAAAGCTTTCTCAACGTCCTCAGGAGTCGTGGCCTCTTGAAAAAAACTACCGTAGTCCGTTTCGGCAAGAATACGCTTTTGGTCTGCAAAATTACTTGCGCTAACCAATCTATCTATACGATTTAGGCCCAGCATTTTTGTTTCGCGGACTTTGATTCTACCTACAGCGAACCCATACTTTAACGGGTCTCTTAAAGCATTTAACAAGTTTGTCTCTCACTCCTTGGATTCAAATAGAATACCAATAATCTTTGGTTCTAAATTTTCTCGGGCCATTTCGGTTAAGGCCGAGAAAGAGTTGTTCAATTCAACCTTACCCTTCTTAAGAATAAAGCCACCCTCTATCTCCCTCGTTTCCTTGGAAAGTGCGAGCTCACCTTTTTTGCCTTGAGCTTTTAGAACGGCATTCACCTCGTCAACAAAACCATTTCCGACCCTCTTTTTATCAATAGAAGACAAGATTAGCTCCTCGTCTCCCTCAGAAGCAACCTTAAGAATCATTCTCTTTATTAAGTCACGATATTCATTATCAGAGAAAGATTTAAGCTTCTCGATAACTTCGTCAAAAACGGCATCTATCACAGTTCTTTTTTGAGAAAGCACGATATTTCTCGCTTCCAATCTGGCAAGCGAAAGCACTCTTTTTTCTTCTCTTTTTGCCTCGGCTTTTGCCTCAGCGAGGACGTTAGCTTTTACAGACTCTGCTTTCTTCTTTGCCTCGGCCGTTGCTTGAGCAACTTCGGTCCTCGCTTTATCTCGAATCTCATCAGCCGTCTTTTTTGCGTCACCGACTACTCGGTTGACAATATCTTCAAGTGCCATTTAACACACCCTATCCAAAGGTTAGTTAGCGATTATCCACTTTGAGCTGCCATAATCAAGAAGAGAGAGACAACTAGAGACAAAACGGCGTATGTCTCTACTAGAGCCGAGAGAATCATGCCCTGGCCAGCTGCTTCTCCTCTTTTGGCAACCAAGCTTACTCCTGCCGTTGAAACCATGCCTTGAAATATACCTGATACCAGGCACATAATCATTACAGGCAAGCAACCTAAAAAGATTCTCACACCTTGAGCAAGGACAATGCTCTTGCCGTCTCCTTCGAGCAAACCAAAAAATACGACTACCAAGAGGCCAGTTATAAAACCATAAATACCCTGGGTACCCGGAAGAATGGATAAAACAAGAAGCCCACCGAACTTATCGGGGTCTTCTGCTAATACCCCAGCCGACATTTTAGCGGCAGACGCTATTCCTACACAGGAGCCGATGCCACCAAATATCACCGAAAGACTAGCTGCAAAAACAGCCCATTGATAACCATTAAACCCCAAAAAAGTTTCACCCATATGCCTTTACCTCCTTTCTGTCTAAAATTATCCTCCAGCCGAAGTATCTTTCGATAACTCCGACTCTTTAAACACTAAATCCTTCGCCTCTATGGCAAAAGGCTTAAATGGCTGTCCACCACCTTCAAAGAATTTCCCAAAAAACTCAACGTACTGCAATCGAGCGGGATGGACAAACGCACTTATTAAGTTGATAACCAAATTGAAAAGGTGTCCTATCACAAGAATTATGGCCATGACGACAAACCCTACAAAAGGAATCATATCATTGGCGATACCGCCTATGATGTTAATTCCCCAACCGATGAGAAAGGTCGCCAAACCCAAAGCCATCAAACGTGAGTAAGATATGGTATCACCAATGAAAGAGCTCATTCCGTAGAGCCCGTACACACCGTTGCCTATTCTGCCAAAAATGCTCTTGGCGCCTGGCTCAGTAAACCAAACAATCAAAACGACACCGATTATGGCCATCCATTTTGCCACAGACAGCAGTGTTGCGGGGATAACTTCTCCTCCTGTTGAAAGCATTTGTACAATAAGGAGCGCGATACCTGGGAGAAATATCAGTTTTCCGCCTTCTCTAAAGACACCCTCAACCCATCTACCATTTCTTATGTTATCGTACATCTCTAGAACTACTCCGAAGAGCAAATGGGTAAAGCCAAAAAGAAAACAAAAGACTAAGAATGTAACAGGATCCTTCAAAGGTTCTAAAATTATCATTTTTCTTAAAATCGACGGTAAAGATTCGGTTTCCATGGTGAACCAGCTACCCATAAGAGCTCCCACAATCATGGAGGCCAATCCCCCCCAAATAAATAACACCATGAAGTTCTTCATGGTCTCTTTGGTTTGAAACTTTTTCCTAAGCCACAGCGATGCAAGAACCAAAATTAGACCATAACCGACATCCCCTATACAGATACCGAAAAAGATGATGAAAAATGGGGCAAAGTAAGCCGTCGGATCCAGCTCCTCATATTTGGGAAATCCATAAAGTTTCGTGACAATTTCAAACGGGGCAAACCATTTACTATTTCTCAACATAACCGGAGGGCTATCATCTTCTCTCGGTTTTGCGAAAGTCAAATCGATTTCAGTAGATAATTTGGAAACTTCGTCCTTAAAACGCGCCACATCTTCTCCCTGGACCCAGCCTTCCAACATAAAGACCCTTTCGGTTTTAGCAAAGTTAAATTGAACCATTGCTCTACTTTTCATATTCTCCAAGTAATCTTTGAGGACGATAAGGTTAGACCGTAGGGAAACCAGGTCTTTCGCCTTCTTAACAACCGCCTCCTTCTCCTCTTGAAGTTTGCAAATTCGCTCAGCAATTTCGGCCGCTTCTTCTTCTGGTGCATCATCTAGGTTCGCAAATGAAGTGGGCTGAAATCCATATTTGCTTAAAATTTGGTTTACTTCAGCCGAGCACTCCTTATGAAAAATGACGAGAACGTACGCAAACTGGGAATCTTTATTTATCATATCCAGAGATGACTCGACTACGGAATCTTTCAATTCGCGTTCCACTTTGTCGAAGTTTAAGTGGGAAAACTGCCCTATAGCAAAAATTGTCTTTTCGGTTTCGCCAATGTCGATAAATTTTATATCCAGCGGCATCCATGGGCTTAACTCTTCGCGGACATTCTCTAACTTGCCAAGTTCAGTCTCTATCGCGTTTAAACGGTCTTCGAGGCTTTCACATTCTTCATAAATACCATCCAAGTCTACCTTATCTCGAATTCTTTCAAACTTGGAGAACTCGACCTCCGTTTTTTCGCCCATTAAGCCTGAAAGAAATCCGCCCTTTTTCTCAAGAAATTTATTTAAGAAATCCAGAACAAAGTTGACCCTAGACAGCATAAAATCAGCATCTTTGGAATCGGGTTCGAACTCTTCAATCAATTCTTCCAGTTCCGTCTGAGACAATTCTTTCCGTAAGTTGACGATATGAACTAGGCCCTTCTTCTGCAAGGCCTCAACCAATGCTTCTCTTACAGAGTCGTGAGCCACCAAATAAACTTTTTCAACTTTGGCCACGGCCATCTTTAATCAACCAACTCCTTGACAACAATCTTTACTGAAGAGTCAAAATTGACCTTTGCTTTCTGAGAGATATCGGCTTTTTGTCTTTCAGCATCAGCTTTAAGTCTTTTGGCCTCTTTTTCGCTCTCCTTTAGCATCTTTTCTTTTAGGATCTTGCCCTCAGCTTCTGCTTCCTCGACAGTTTTCCCAATAAGCTCCTGACTCTTTTTTTTGCTTTGTTCAATAACTTTTTCTGACTGCTGTTTTGCCTCTTCTATAATTTTCGAAGCTTGGATTTCAGCTTCACGAATTTTTTTTAATCTCTCCGGCACCTCTGTTCACCTTTCTTTTTTAAGAAAAATTTAACATCTCAGTCATACCTGCCTATATAATTTTATTTAAATACGCTTTTTATCTATAAAATCCTATTTTTTTAATCAAAATCTTTGAAAAATTACCTCTTGCTATAATTTAAACATTCCCAAATTTACACCGTTTTTTCTTTTTTATCAATCAAATTCGTGAAAAAATTAACAAATTTGCTCAAACTGGTGCCCGAGGTCGGAGTCGAACCGACACGTCCACAAGGGACAACGGATTTTAAGTCCGTTGCGTCTGCCTGTTCCGCCACTCGGGCACTTTTTCATAAGGCGAATTTAATATAACAAAGCAGTTGTTTTAATTCAAGAATGAAAAAGGCAAATGGCTTATGCTTGCCCACTACTGGCGGGACTGATAAGTAAATGAAAAATGGAGAATGAAGATATAAAAACGACCTGCCTGCCGTGCCTGCCGGTAGGCACGGCGGTAGGCACGGCGGTAGGCACGGTATAGAAAAATTTAAAACTGAAAACCATCCAATGAAAGATAAAGTTCCCAGGTGTTTAACTAAAGGGTTATCCTTTGGTTAAAACTTTTTTCATTTTAAATTAAAATTAGACTCCCGACTAACAGGGGAAAGGGTGCAAGGGAAAGTCAAGAGTCAACCCCTGCCTGCCCTGCCTGCCGGTAGGCAGGGCTTATCGGACAGTTGATAGTGAAGGGTAATTAGCAGTCACTAGTATTAAGTATCTATCGAAAGAATAAGACCGTCTAAAATATCATGCTCGCTCACAATAATCTCTTTTAAATTAAGGGCTTTCATTATCTCTTTCAAAATAACCGCGCCCGCAATTACTATATCGGCCCGCTCTCTTTCAAGTCCTGTAACTTGTCTTCGTTCAGAAAAATTTTTGCTCAAAAGATAATTTAAAATACGCTCAATCTCAGAAAGTGAAAGCATCGAACCATGAATTCTCTCGGAATCATAAACCTCCATCCGCTGAGAAATTGCCGACAACGTAGTTATCGTGCCGGCTAAGCCCAGACAAAGCAAATCTTTTCCCACCTCGATTTTTTTAAAAATCATCCTTCCGACGGAATGAACACAATTTTCAATTGACCAAATCTCGGATTCAAGAGGTGGATCGTTCTTAACAAACATCTCAGTTAAACGCACGCTCCCGATGTCCAAACTGAAAAAATTTTCGATAAAACCAGCTTCTCCAAGAATAATTTCCGTGCTGCCTCCACCTATGTCGATAACTAAAATTGGCTGAGAATCCTCGCTAAAATCATATGTAGCCCCTAGAAAAGATAGTTCGGCTTCCCTTTCTCCCGTTAGAATCTCCACATGAAAACCAATTTTTTCTTTTATCTCATCGATGAATACGGGTGCGTTTTTTGCATCCCGCACAGCACTCGTTGCAACAACTCTAACCTTATCCACCTTATAACCCTCGACAACCTCTTTGTATTTTTTTAATGCTAAGAGAGTGCGCCGAGTGGCCGAATCCAGCAGAACTTGCTTCTCGTTAACCGCTTCACCCAACCTAGTAATTTTGGTTCCACGATAAAGAGTCTTTAGGCAATTCTCCTCTTTTTCAGCAATCATCAGACGAACAGAGTTCGTTCCAATATCAATCGATGCTAATTTCATCAATCCACTTCCCGCATATATCACACTCACCGATTTCACCAATATGCTCATCAACTAATTCTCCAACGGGATTACAACCGGTCGCAAGATAATGAGCATAGTGAGCATGTAAACACTTCAGTCCCTCTGAGTTAGATGCTCCACCGATACCATTACGCTCAGCCCCTTGGGAACTCATCAAAGATGCTCGCCTTTGGCGATAATCGTCGTGAGCTTCCTCTAGTTTCAGCTTGAAAAAACTATCTTTAGCAAGTTGCGTTTGAAGGTGTTTTATCCAGCCTTTTCCTTCTAGACGCGAAATCTCTTTAACCAAAAACGGACACGTCAACCAGAAAATTGTGGGGAAAGGGGTGCCATCATCCAAAACAGGGGAATTTAAAATAACCTTAGGATATCCCCCATTGCATCTCTTGATCACCCTCAGCAAACCACGAGGTTTCCGCCCGAGTTGTTTTTCGATTAATTGAATATCCGCTCCGCTAATTCTCATATCTTTAAAGTTAAAACCGGAGTAAAAGAAAAGTTTAAACCACGTTTCGGTTACCTGTTTAAAAGATTCGCAATGAACTCCAGAAACTGTTGCCAAATTGATTCGTTCGACTCTTTCTCCTCATAACTTTCGTTTATTACCTGAGAGCCCACCTCTTTTTCCTCTTCGTCCTCAGAAATTACTATATAAGATTCTTCGCCCGGTTTTATCAGACCAAGATCTTGCCTTGCAATTATTTCTATATCATCATCAGAATTTAATGCCGATACTTCCCTCTCTAGGGCCTCGTTTTCTTTCTGTAACTCAACTATTTCATCCTGCAACACAAAAATTTCTTTTCTCTCCACAATCCCTTGCATAACTGGCCGAGACAGCCAAAGTCCTACCACAATTAATAAAACACCACATATAAACCATTGTGGATTCAACCTAAAACTTTTTCTCTTTTTCTTCCTCAAATCTCTATTTTTTTTGCTCGTTGATTTGGTGGATAGCTTTGCTTTGCGAGCTTGAGGTCTCATGTCGCATCCTTTTTAGACTTTATGAACTTTTATTAAGTTAGTGGTCCCCGGAATGTTTACAATAACACCCGCCGTAATAACAACATTATCACCCTTTTTTACCAATCCCGCTTCAACCACTTTATCCACGGCCTTTTTAATCATTTCATCGGTATCTCGACTTGGTGTTATATGCAGGGGCACAACTCCCCAGGATACAGTCAATTGTCTCGCGACCTCATTCTCAGGAGTAACAGCCGCTATTTGCTCCGCAGATCTGTATTTTGACACTCTCCTGGCCGTATTCCCTGACTGTGTTGAGGTGATAATGACCTTTGCTTTCAATCCTCTGGCCAGTTCACATGCCGCGAAACCGATAGCATCGGTAACGTTTTTTTGGGCCCATTTTCTCTTGTTTCCTAGTTCACCAGCATAATCTATGTAATCTTCAGTCTTTTCAATAACTCTTGCCATCATCTCAACCGACTCAACCGGATAGTTCCCAATAGCCGTTTCTCCCGAGAGCATCACCGCGTCTGTTCCGTCAAATATAGCATTTGCAACATCGCTTACTTCGGCCCTAGTTGGACGTAAGTTTTCAATCATCGAGCTCAACATCTGCGTCGCGGTAATAACAGGTTTGCCTTTTCTCATCGCCTTGCCAATTGCCTTTTTTTGAATGATGGGTACTTCCTCGGGAGACATTTCAACCCCGAGGTCTCCACGCGCTACCATTATGCCATCGGCCACATCAATAATCTCGTCCATTCTTCCCGCAGCTTCATGTTTTTCTATCTTAGCAATTATAGGAACTTCTTTTCCAAAATCATGCATCAGCGACCTTAATTTTTTGATATCGTCCGGGGACCTGACAAAAGACATTGCGACCCAATCAACTTCGTGCTTGAGGCCAAATTTTAAGTCCTCAACATCTTTTTCTGTGATAGCTTCGACACTCGTAGAAACATTCGGCAAGTTGATACCTTTGTGAGACAAGAGTTTGCCGCCACTTATCACCTCGGTAATAACCTTGCTTTCCTTTATCAATTTAACTTTTAGCTCAATGAGACCCTCATTGAGAAGAATGGTATCCCCCGGAGACGCATCGCTCGGAAGTTCTAAAAAATTTACGGAAGCCTCATTTTCATCTCCTCGCAGAGATGATGTTGTCAAAATGAAGTCTTGACCAGACTTAAGAGTTACACTGCCTCCGGCGATTTCGCCGACTCTGAGCTTGGGGCCCGATAAATCCAACAGTATTCCAATGGGCGTATTCAGGTCAGTCGATATTTCTCGTATTTTGGAAATATTTCTTGCGTGTTCTTCGTGGCTGCCATGAGAAAAGTTGAGTCTAGCAACATTCATTCCCACATTTACCAGCTCTTTTAAGATCACAGCATCTTCACTAGCAGGACCTATTGTGCAAACTATCTTAGTGCGGCGCATGTATTTCTCCTTTATTGGAGCAAGATTTTACTGGCCGCCTAAATTATAAAAAGCTTTTTTTCCAAGATACCTGGCGGTCGAACCCAAACTTGATTCTATTCTTAAAAGTTGATTATACTTACAAACTCTGTCAGTTCTCGACGGAGCACCTGTTTTTATTTGGCCAGCGTTTGTGGCCACAGCCACATCGGCAATCGTTGTATCCTCTGTCTCTCCGGATCTGTGGGAAATTACCACCGTATAACCTGCTTCTTTAGCCATTTCAATCGTCTCAAGAGTCTCTGTTAGAGTACCAATTTGGTTTAACTTAATTAAAATTGAGTTTGATACCCCCATCTCAATACCCTTAGCAAGTCTTTTGACATTTGTAACAAAAAGGTCGTCCCCAACCAGTTGAATTTTCTTGCCAAGTTTTTCGGTTATCCTTTTCCAACCATCCCAATCTTCTTCCGCCATACCATCTTCTATGGATATTATCGGATAATTTTCAACCCAATTTGAGTAAAAATCGACCATCTCATCGAAAGACAGCCTTCTTCCCTCACCAGCTAGAACATATTTTCCATCTTCATAAAATTCAGTCGCCGCCGGATCAAGCGCAATATAAACATCTTTCCCCGGTCTGTATCCCGCTTTTTCAATAGCCTCCATAATTACCATTAAGGCCTCTTCGTTGGAGCTTAAGTCCGGAGCAAATCCTCCTTCATCACCAACCGCCGTATTTAAACCTTTTCCATGCAAAACTTTCTTTAAACTATGAAAAACCTCAGTTCCCATCCTCAGCGCTTCTCGAAAAGAAGGAGCGCCGACGGGCATCACCATAAATTCTTGAATATCAACATTATTATCGGCATGTTTTCCCCCATTCAATATATTCATCATCGGAATTGGCAAAACATGTGCGTTGGGTCCCCCGAGATATTGGTAAAGAGGTGAATTGAGCGCATCGGCCGCAGCTCTGGCAGTAGCCAAAGATACGCCAAGGATAGCATTGGCTCCAAGATTCCCTTTATGTTCCGTACCATCTAATTCTATCAATGTCGCGTCCAGCTTCTTCTGGTCGAGCGCGTCCATTCCGATAACTTTTAGAGCAATCACATCATTAACATTTTTTACCGCCTTGAGCACCCCTTTGCCCATGTAACGCGTTTTCTCTCCATCACGTAGCTCAACCGCTTCGAAAGCTCCCGTCGACGCGCCAGAAGGAATGGCAGCTCTACCCCAACCTCCTCCAGCAAGATAGACCTCGACCTCAACAGTCGGGTTTCCCCTTGAGTCCAAAATCTCCCTCGCAAAAACCCTGGTGATTGTCGTCATAAGAACCTCCTCTATCTAGTTAAAGTGAAGAATTAAAATATATAAATGCAGAACTATATAGAAGAATGAAAAAAGATTTAAAAACATTTTTAATTCTACATTATGGTTCTTCATTTTTCATTTTACATTTTTCATTTAGTTGTTTGCTATCTGCCAGCGGCGGGCAAGCCCGCCAAAAGCGGACAGGCATCTGCTATTTACTATCCGCCATCAACCCTTTAGCTTCTTCCCATAATTTGTCTTTATCTTCCAGAGATAAAGTTTCAAAATCGAGTCCTTTTTCTTCGGCCTTTCTCTCCATAAAATTAAAACGCTCATGAAATTTATTTGCAACTTTCCTCAGTGCAATCTCAGAATCTATGCTCAGGCGACGAGCTATGTTTACTATCGTAAACAAAATATCACCAATTTCTTCTTCGATATTTCCACCTTCGCGATATTCCTCCCTAAACTCTCCAACTTCCTCATCAAGTTTGTCGAATATATCTTCGACAAATGGCCAATCAAAACCCAACCGTGAAGCTTTAGTTTGCAATTTAGATGCATATATAAGCGATGGAAAAACACTCAGAGTCTCTGCAAAACATGAAGAATTTCCCTTCTCTTCCTTTTTTATTCGCTCCCAACTCTTCAACACATCATTTGAATTAGATACTATCTCATCGGCAAAAATATGAGGGTGGCGACGTTTCAATTTCTCAACAATATCTCCAATTACATCATTGACATCGAATTTTTCTTCCTCTGAAGCCATCTGAGCATAAAAAACAATCTGAAGTAAAAGGTCTCCCAATTCTTCTCTAAGGTGATCAAAGTCTTGTCGATCAACTGCATCCAACACTTCGTATGATTCCTCAATAAGATGAGGAGTAAGCGATTTATAGGTCTGCTCTTTATCCCAAGGACAACCGGAAGGCCCCCTTAAAATGGCCATTATTTCAACCAATTTTTCAAATCCTAAACACTCAGACATTTAAATTTCCCTTACGAAATGTTTTTCTCAATATCCGCTTTTTCTTTTAGGTCTTCTATCCAGTCCTGAAATTTTTCGCTTCTTTTTTCTTCAAGTATAATTTGTTCAATCTCTTCCTTAACATCCTCAAAGCTCTTTTGTAACGCTTCTTTTCTCTCTTCAACGACGATGATATGATATCCAAATTGACTCTTCACCAAATCACTCAATTGTCCTATTGAGAGATTGAAGGCCGCTTCGGCAAATTCCGGCACAAGTTGGTCACGACTCATCCAATCAAGATCTCCGCCTTTATCTTTGGAACCAGGATCGGTTGAATGCTCGCTAGCAAGTTCCGCAAAATCAGAGCCATCTTCAAGGGCAGTCAAAACTTTTTTGGCCGTCTCCTCGTCCTCAAGAAGAATGTGTTTGGCATGGACCTGCTCAGGCTCCATGAAACTCTCCTTGTTTTTCTCGTAGTATTCCTCGACTTCTTTATCAGTCGCTTCGATACTCGCCGTCACTTTTTCTATCATTTTTTGTTGAATTAGAAATTTTTCGATCTCCTCCTCAAGGTTCTCCAAGGCCATATCGTTTTTCTTCAAAGCTTCTAAAAATGCTTGCTCATCCGGAAAATCTTTCTTAACCTTCTCAATTTCGGAATCAATTTCATCCTTTGAAATCTCGACCCCCTCTTTTGCCGCCTCCTCAGCAACTAAAACCTCGATAATCAAGTTATCCAAAACCATCTCCCTGAATTCCCCTTCAATATCGCTTGTAATATCCTCAACCATCTGAGGATATTGATTAATTAAGGTTTTTAATCCCTTTTCTACTTCATTTCCATAGATCTTCTTGCCATTTACGGTAGCCGCCACCTTATCTCCACAGCCAACCAACAATAACAAACCCACAATGAGCAAACCCACCAGAAGAAATCTTTTCAACCTAATCATCCTCGCTATTCTATTTTTAGTTTTCGTACATCCGTATTTTCAGATTATTAAGCTTTATTAAACAATTAGCAACTACTTCGCCACCAGTTGCTGATTGGTTGGAGCAAGTCCAATCTCAAATTTTTCTATGCTATTTGTCCTCTATTAAACTCATTCATCGCAACTTCATAATCATCTTTTATGACCGAAAGAACCGCTTCCGCAGCTCTCCCAATAGCGAATTCTACCTCCTCTTTCTGAGCTTTAGCAAAAGATTTAAGCACATAAACAGTGGGGTCTTGCCGCCCGGGAGGACGACCAATTCCGACCTTTATCCTGCCAAAATCTTCGGTCCCTAAAGTCTCAATTACCGACCTTAGACCATTATGCCCTCCGCTCCCCCCTGTTCTTTTAACCCTGATTTCCCCTAGAGGCAAATCCATATCGTCGTGAACAACTAAAAGCGAGGAAACATCCAAGTTTAAACCCTTCAATAGAGCTGAAACACTTCTCCCACTCAAATTAACAAACGTTTGTGGCTTGGCAAGAAAAACTTTTTTGTCGCCTACGCTTCCCTCCCCCCATAAAGACCTATAGCTTTTCTCCCAAATAGAAATCTCTAAAATATCGGCCAGGGTTTCAATCACCTTGAAGCCCACATTGTGGCGAGTCTCTTCATATCCAATTCCGGGGTTACCCAAACCAACTACCAACATAGACGCCTCCAGCTAAAAATAATAAAGGGATTTAACTTAAAAGTATAAAATAAATAATAAAATAAATATATAATTACCTTTAAAGGGGTAAGTATGAAAAACGTTTTGAAAACAACCTTATATCTATTTTTTGTGACTTTTATCATACTCACTTTTACCTTTTTTGGAAACAACATAGGTATGTGGCGAATAAACAGTTCAGGTGCCCTTGTTGAAAAAAAGTACGGAGAAAAAATGGAGACATGGAGACTGCAAAACTCCCCCGGAGCAAAGAGTTATATTGCAATTAGACCAGCAAGATTAAGAGAGATGAGAGAGCCTCCAGATATTTTAAACACCAAGGTAGTCATAGATTACTATAAAGCGGAAGTTTGGGGGACAAAAAAAGATGAACTCATTGTAAAAGAGACATTGGTTGAAGAGTTCATCTTTTTTGTGAATCCAATCTTTAATGAAGTTACACCGAGCCCACATACCAAAAAAACGCTAAAAGAATATTAGTTTATTCCTCTTTTTCTTTCTTTTCTTTCCCTTCTTCCCCTGCCTCTTCTTCTCTTTCTTCACCAATTAGTTCAGGTTCAGTAATTTCCTCTTCCTCTAGAACTTCTTCCGGTTCTTCAATCTTCGTCGGCGGGACAACTGAAACTATGACTTCCTCCGGCGAATTAAGAATTTCGACTCCTTCAGGTAATGATAAATCCGTCACCCTAACCAAATCGCCTATTTCCAAAGTGCCAACATCTACTTTGATGCTGGATGGTAAATTCTTGGGCAACGCCTTTACGTTTAACTCCCAAGCACCATGCTGAAGCACCCCTCCAGTCTCAACACCGGGCGCTTCCCCTGAAAGCGCAATGGGAACAACGGTAGTTATAGCTTCGTCCATAGCTATTTTAAGAAAATCGATGTGCAAGATTTCGTCACTGATTGGGTTCCTTTGGATATCTTTAACTATCACATTTTGAGTCTGACTATCGCCCTCTATCTTAAACTTTAAGATACCACCTGTCCCACCATGTTGTTCTAAATAACTAAAGTTCCTCGCATCAACTACAAGTAATTTATGCTTTGACTTTGAACCATAAATCACCGCAGGAATTTCCCCTTTAGCTCTTAATTTTTTTACTCTCTCCTTCCCTGTTTCTTCCCTTAACTTGACACTCAATTCCACAAAATCCATGTACTTACACTCCTTATTTATACAGTATTATCTCCTTGAAAAATCTCACTCACCGATTCATCCTCGTGAACGTTCAATATAACTTGACCAAAAAGTGAGGCTATCGATAACACTTTAAGTTTCTCGAACCTCTTCTCTGAAGGTACAGGTACAGTGTTCGTCACTACAACTTCCTTAATTGGAGATTTTCTTAGCTTCT
This sequence comes from Actinomycetes bacterium, assembly GCA_030614255.1. Lineage (GTDB taxonomy): Bacteria > Actinomycetota > Aquicultoria > UBA3085 > Oleimmundimicrobiaceae > JAUSCH01. The sequence goes on along the minus strand of JAUWKI010000006.1, from coordinate 24,877 downwards.
CTACCGCTGAACCAGAAAAAATGGGGTGAGTTGCGCAGACATAAACCTCTTTCGCACCATTTTTCAATAAAGCTTCAGCCCCATAGACAATAGTACCACCTGTATCTATCATATCATCGATTATTAAAGCACATTTTCCTTTAACATCACCAACCAATTGAGTTATCTCGGTCACATTATGAGCCAGTCGACTTTTATGTAAAACAGCGATGGAAACTCCAATCCTGTCAGCACACCTTTTGGCAATTTTAACCCTTCCCACATCTGGAGAGACAACAATTAAGTCACCTACGTCACGTTCCTTAAAATAGTGGGCAAGGATTGGCAAAGCCGTTAAGTGATCCACCGGAACATCGAAGAAACCTTGTATCTGCCCAGCGTGTAAATCCATGGTGAGCACCCTATCAACACCCGCTACAATTAAAAGATCCGCAATAAGCTTGGCAGAGATAGGTTCTCTGGGTTCGGTTTTTTTGTCTTGCCTGGCATACGCATAATACGGAATAACAGCAGAAATCCTAGCAGCAGAAGCACGTTTTAAGGCATCAACCATTATTAATAATTCCATTAAATTATCGTTTACGGGCTCACAAAGCGACTGTATCACAAAGGCATCTGAGCCCCTCACGCTCTCAAGGTACTTGGCGTAAATCTCCCCGTTTCTAAAAGTTGATATTTTAACTTTCCCAAGCTCTGTTCCTAAATAATTGGTAATCTCTTTGCTTAATTCAGGGTTTGCGCGCCCCGTAAAAACCATTAACTTCCCTTTTGAATTCTTATTCATGTTAACCAGAACCCCTTAATCATTCTCGCCTTTATTATTCTTCTTCAATTTTTTCTTGAGATAATCCTTAACCATCCTCTGTTCAGAGCGCTCAACAGCTAAACTCTCAGCGGGAACATCTAAAGTTATGGTGGAACCCGCCCCGGTCATCGCCCCCTTGTGAACTCTGAGAGGAGCAACCAACATGGTATCGCTACCGATAAAGACATCATCTTCGATAATTGTCCTATGTTTTTCAATCCCATCGTAATTACATGTTATGCTACCGGCTCCAATGTTTACATTGTCTCCTATGGTAGCGTCTCCTATGTAACTCAAGTGAGGAACTTTGCTATTCACTCCCACTTCGCTCTTTTTAATTTCCACGAAGGTTCCTACTTTTGCTCTCTTTTTTATCTCGGTACCCTTTCTTAGCGAGCAGAACGGACCGATGCTCGCACCATCTCCAACAATACTTTCACTTATTACAGAATTTTGAATTTTAACATCTTTACCAATGGTCGCATTCACAAGTCTTGCGGAAGGACCTATCTCACACCCTTCCCCAATCGATGTTTTCCCTTCTAAAAATGTTAGAGGGTATATGACAGTATCCTTTCCCACAATAACATCGGGCCCCACAAAAGAAAGATCGGGATCTATAAATGTAACTCCTTCATCCATCAAACGATAATTTATTCTTTTTCTCATAATTTCATCGACCTTAGCCTGCTGTCTTCTGGAGTTTATTCCTAAAATCTCGTCCTCATCTTCGACCATCATGCTAACAACTTTTTCCCCATTATCTTTTATAACTCCGATAACATCGGTCAAATAATATTCCTTTTGCTGGTTCTCGTTCTTAACGTCTTTAAGAAAATCGAACAATTTAACGTTGTCAAAACAATAAATTCCACTATTTACCTCGTCATTTTTCACTTCATCGACGGTGGCATCTTTTTCTTCAACTATGCGAATGATTTCATTACCATGACGAATTATTCGACCATAACCGCCGGGGTCTTTCAGTTTAGCAGTAAGTATAGCTGCTGTTGCCATACTGTTTTCACGTAACCGAACAAGTTCTAGTAACGTTTCACTTTTAATAAGCGGAGAATCGCCCGATAGAACAAGAACGCTTCCCTCGTAATCACTTAAATATTGCTCTACCACAAGAACAGCATGACCTGTTCCCAGCTGGCTTTCTTGAGCAACTACCTCTATTCCATCATCAAGATTTTCCATTACTTTTTCTTTTTGATGCCCAACAACAATAATAAGTTTAACAGGATTGAGATTTTGCACCGCATTTATGATATACGAGATGATTGGCCGACCACATATTTTATGAAGAACCTTCGGAAGAGACGACTTCATCCTGGTTCCCTCGCCCGCCGCGAGTACAACTACTGCCAGATCCATCTCAGCCCTCCTATTATTTACCCTTCGACAAACTCATGACAAGCCATGAGCGACTCCGCTTAATAACTGAGGAGCCGAATGGCTGGGGCGGGAGGATTCGAACCTCCGAATGCGGGAACCAAAATCCCGTGCCTTACCGCTTGGCGACGCCCCAAACTGCCTTCATAAAGCAAAAATACTGTGCGAGTATAGTTTATGAGCTTTGGGGTGTCAAGTTCGCTCGGTAAGCTATTCCTCCTCTTTATCCGCAGAACCACTCTCTTCTTTTTCTTCTTTATCCGCAGAACCACTCTCTTCTTTTTCTTCTTTATCGCTTACAGGTTTTGCGCTACTCTTACTGCTTGAAGATTCCTTTGCTCCCTCTTTAACTTGTTTGTATTCTTCTAAAACAGCATTCTGTATGCGCTCCCTCGTTTCAGTATTAATAGGATGGGCAACATCTCTATATTCGCCATTAGGTAACTTGCGACTTGGCATCGCCACAAATAATCCCTTGTCACCTTCCACAATTCTAAGGTTATGTACCACAAACTCCTCATCAAACGTGACACTTGCAATAGCCTGAACTTTGTTCATATCAACCAGTCTCACCACTACTCTTGTAATTTCCATTTTGCTTATCACCCTTTTCTTGTTAGTTTACCAAAGCAATCACCGAAATTTCAATTTCAGCACCCTTGGGAAGTTTATTGACTTCGACCGTTTCCCTTGCAGGGGGCTCACCGACAAAAAATTCTGCAAAAACTGAATTAACTGCAGAAAAATCTGAAAGATTTCGAATATATACTGTTAGCTTCACCACCTTTGAAATTGAGCTACTCCCAGCCTTTAATATAGCATCTATGTTACGAAAAATTAATCTTGTCTTGGTTTTTATGTCACCCTCAATTAACTCATCTGTAAGAGGATTTATTGGTATTTGTCCTGAAACAAAGATAAAATCTCCGGCTTTTATTGCTTGGGAATAATGTCCCGTAGGGAGAGGGGCTTCTTCTGTTATTATGGCAACGGACATTCCTTCACCCCCTTCTTTTGTGAATCGCCTCTTTAACATAGATTAAATCAGCATCTTTATCCACATCAATTCCCATTTCAGCATCGGATACAACTGTAATACCTTTCGCGTTGATTAGAGTTGATAATTTTTCCTCGGCTTCGGAAATCGTAGCAAGGCCAAGTAAAAATCTCAAAACAAACCTAAAACCAAGAACCTTGGCTAACATAAAGGGACTTTTTCTTAGAGAATACAAATTCTCGAAAAATTCCCTATTTTTTTCAAATGTCCCTGAATCAACAAGTACTAAGTTCCCGCCCGTAAAGTCGCCCTCTTTCAAGTGAGCGTAAGTTCTTTTTGTTCCTGGGAATTTTCTGTCCATCTCCTCTCGCGAAATTATAGGATAGTATAAATCAGCCTCCATTTTTCTGCACTTTTTCAAAAATTTCTCTATAGCCGAGCCTGTTATAAGAGGCACATCGGCCGATATTACCAAAAAAAGACCATCCGGCTCCAAGTAGACTGCTCCCGTGTGGGTGTTTTCCGTTAAAGACTTATCTCCAATCAAAACTTTATCTACTTTTTTAGCCCACTCTCCCGGAGAAACAGAAGAAGGGATGATAACAGCCACCCTTTCGATTTCGGGACAATCCCTAAGAGCATCTATTGTATACTCCACCATAGGTTTACCATCTATCTCTAGCATCCCTTTTGTGAAGACATTTTTAACACTAATACTCTTTAGACTTCCTCCGGCCAGAACCAAAGCATCAAAACCCATTTCGATTCTCCTTTTGCTTGTGAATAAAGACTTTCTTCATCACAATCAAAAATCCTTCCTGGTTTATAAATTGTTAAGCCGATACCCGTTAAACATCGACCCCTTTTGGGGAAGTCGCGGTCACAATAACATCTTCGTAAAAATTCTTTAGAGAATCCGCAATTTTAAGTGCAGTCTTTTTCGACTCAGCTATAGCAAACACGCTTGAGCCGCTACCGGACATCAAGACACCCAGCGCGCCCTCTCGAAGAACCCTCTCTTTAATCTCTTTAATCATCGGATTTTTTGAAATCACTGTCTCCTCCAATACATTCGCTAGCGATGATGAAACATCGTTCAGTCTCCCGTTATGTAAAGCAGCGATTATTCCCTCGATAGGAGATACACAAGATGATTTAACCTTATCGAAATCCGAGTAAACCCGTGAGGTCGAAAGATTAAAAGGTAGTTTTATAATTACAATATCGGCCACAAAATTATCAGTTAAAGAAGAGACCCTCTCCCCTTTGCCTTCAACCAAACACGTTCCACCTCGAAGACAAAACGGAACATCAGCACCTATTTTTTCGCCTATGGTCTGCAGATTGTCTAAAGATAGATTGAGGTCCCATAATATATTCAGACCAATAAGTGTAGCAGCAGCATCCGCGCTTCCGCCTCCAAGCCCCGCAGCAACCGGGATTTTTTTCTCTAAAACAATGGAAGCTCCACGTTCTTTCTCAGTAAAATCTTGCAGAGCCCGTGCCGCCTTCAAAACAAGGTTGTCTTTGGGAGATACTTTGAACTTGCCTGAAAGGGTTAGCTCCAAACCATCAGCATCCGAGATTGCAAGTTCATCCGCAAGTAAAACACTCTGCATGATAGAGCGGATATCATGATAGCCATCATCTCTTTTGCCAATAACATCGAGGTAGAGGTTGATTTTGGCATATGCTTTAAGCTTAACTCTTCTCATCAACTTTTCCTTTGCCATAAAAAAAACACAGTTTCTAACTGTGCCTATTATAAAAAATTAAATTATCCGCGCGATTAAGATATTTTGCGATACATCTTTTATTGAAGCCAAGAAACTATATTTTCTCCATTAGCCGGGTTAGTAAGCTCGACTGTTTTTGTTAAAACATCAACGTAACTATAGGAAACTAACCTAGTCCTCTCTTCTTCCTCCTCAACTGTTATAATAAACAAATTCGGGTGGGTCTCTTTGAGGATTCCTTCCCGCTCAATTATTTTACATCGACCTATATTGGCTCGAAGCTTCATTTTTTCACCCAAATAAGACTCTAGGTCCAGCTTAATTTTGGATACGATTTCTGCTTTGGGTAGTTCAGAAGCTTTCATTAATAGAAAATCCCTTTCAGTGATTTAAGCTGATGATAACCCAGACAGAGGATTAAATCAAGCTTAACTCTACTTAGAATTCAATTTCCCAACAATATTGCTCAATCTCGAAAAATCGAGAAGGCCCAGGGTCTCTCCTCTGCTTTTTGAATCAATTCCCGCCTCTGACAAGACCTTTATTGCCTCACTTTTGTCGCATAAAACCGATGAGAGTGCGTTTGCAATTGTTTTTCTTCTCTGACCAAAAACTGCAGAAACCAATTCAAACAAAACTTGTGAATCGTTCACTTTTACTCGTGGAGAAGATGGTCTCTCTATGCGGATAACCGCCGAGTCTACCTTGGGAGGTGGTAAAAAAACGTTTCTTGATACCCCAAAGAGCACTTTGGGCTCAGCATAATAGTTAATTTTTAAGGTAAGAAACCCGTAATCTTTTGTTCCGGGCTTAGCTGTAATGCGTTTTGCAACCTCCTTTTGAATCATGACAACAAGCTCCTCAATTTCAAAAAAATCTTCAAGAAGATTTATAATTAATGGAGATGCGATGTTGTAGGGCAAGTTGGATACCACTTTGTTTGGCTTTACAGGAAGACTTTCGGGAGTAATCTTCAACGCATCGGCTTTTATCAAATGAAAATTACTCAACCCTTTAAAATTTTCTTCAAGTACAGGGAAGAACTTTGAATCATACTCAACCGCCAAAACCATACCCGCTCTCTCAACAAGAGCTTCTGTCAAGGTACCTATTCCCGTTCCGATTTCAAGAACAACATCATCCAACGTAAGATTCGATGCATCTACTATCTTTCTTAAAATATTCCTATCAACTAAGAAATGTTGCCCAAGACCCTTTGTTAATCTTATATTATGCTTTCTTAATATCTCTATTGTCCTTGTCGGATTAACAATCGGCATCATTTCGTCCCAAACCTTTCACTAAATTACCCTAAGTCTAACAGAAAATAAATTTCTGTTAGACTTAAAAATTTGTAGTAAAAAGCCCCGCAGAATTACTGCGGGGCTTTGCCAGACTAGCATCTGGAATTGTTCAATATCTGATACGTCTTATATTGCTACTTGCCTAGAATGTGGACCACAACGGTTCGTCTACCAAAATTTATCGCCTCTTGTAACGTATTAAAACACAAATCGATGCGGTTACCTTTAATTGCCCCACCCGTATCGGCGGCTATGGCATTTCCGTAACCTTCAATATACAGATGGGTCCCTAGCGGTATTACACGCGGATCAACCGCCACTATTCCATATTGAGCTCTTGCCCCGGTTGCTGTACGAAATCCGCAACCATGACCAGGAGTATAAGCAGTCGCCACCATTCTTAAAACCTTTTCGCCAGTATTCGCCGAGTTCGAAGTTGAGCCAGAACTCCTGCTAACAGTATGGCTAGTAGTAGATGACAATTGTTTTGTTCCGACCTTAACAATCTGATCCACGGCTTCAACAGCCACTCTTTCCTCTTTCTTTTCCTTTTTTACTATAAGGCCGCCCTTATAAAAGACTTCGTAGACAACCTCCAAAACACCGTTCTTTCCGGTGACTACAACCTTTTTTACTCCCTTGGAAAGGTTTTTATCATTTAAAGTAATAACCTTATAAGATATGGGCTTCTCCGAGATTTCCAATCTCCCTTTCGCATGAATAACACTTATTCTCATACCATCTTCAAGCAATTTGTCTAAGTTGGGAGAGACCGTATCAAGAGAGTTAAATTCCACCCCATTCATATCCAAAAATTCACCAACATTATTGGCGAGAGATACAATGGATTTTTCCACACCATCAACATCCAACACTACCGATTTAGCATGTTTAACAGTGATTGTCATTCCTTCCTCTAAATGAGAGGACAAACTCGGGGTGATAGAATCGTAGGATTTAAATTCAATTTCATTCTCTTTTAACAATCCTTCGACCGTCTCCGCATAAGTCGAAACTTTTGTGGTGCGGCCATCAACAGAAAGAGCAATACTCGTCCTGGCTAACGCAGCGCTAGTTAGGACAAGAACGGCAATTGCTGCCACTATGCCAAGAATAACTTTCTTGGCTCCAATCTTCTTTCAGAACTTTAACATCTTCTCTTTCATCAAATCACTCCTCATAAATAAGTATTCTTGATATAAGAGCTGCACTTGCTCTTAAAGACAAAACTCAGGTAGTTTATCATATTTTTTAAGGATTGGCAAGTTTAATCGGGGTTTAAGTAGGATAACCTCCTTTTCTGAAGTCATTTCTGCGATATTTTAACAGAAATTAAATTTCAATACCAAAGAACTCCAGAGCATTATTGGAGGTTGTCATCGCAATATTAGCAAAGGAAGTTCCCCTGACTTCAGCAATTTTTTGAGCAACCAATGGGAGTAAGGCGGACTCATTTAACTTTCCTCTATGGGGATGAGGGGCAAGAAAAGGACCATCGGTCTCTAAAATGAGTTTGTCTAAAGAAACTCTTTTGATAGCTTCAACCGTTTTTGTTGCATTTTTGAACGTAACCGGGCCACCTATGGAGATGTAATGGCCTTTTTCCATAACCTTATCCAAAAAAGCAGTATTGCCTGAAAAACAATGTATAAGAACCTTTTTTGACGGTAAATCGGCTTTTTCAAGTATCTCCATTACATCTTCATGCGCGTCTCGATTGTGAACTACTACTGGAAGCCCCAGCTCTTTAGCCAAATCTAACTGCAACAAAAATGCTCTTCTCTGAACATCTCTGGGCGATAAATCTCTATAGTAGTCCAATCCAATTTCCCCAATTGCAACAACTTTTGGCTCATGCGCAAGAACTTTAAGCTCCTCCAACAGTTTTTTATCAACGGATTTTGCTTCGTGAGGATGAACGCCTACAACCGCGTAGACGTTTGGATATTTTTTGGCAAACTCAATGGCTAAACGGGAGGAAGAAATGTTTATTCCCACATCTATTAGAGTCCTCACGTCTTTCTGTAAAGCTCTATCAATTAACTCATCTATATTAATATTTTTGTATAAATCGAGGTGAATATGCGTATCTATAAGCAATTTAATGACTCGCTCTGATTTTCCTTATTTAACTCAATCCGTGGGAAGAGCGGCACTCCTTTCTTAATCTCAGTGCCCACTTTGAGCCCACCCCACACCACATCCTGGGGAATTCTCTGAGAATCAAGGTCTTCAGTCATCCCCAATTGTTCCCATATTTTTTGAGATGTCTCGGGCATAAAAGGATAAACCAGGATGGTAATTATGCGGATGCTTTCCAAGATGTTATACATAACCGTACTTAAGCGCCCACTGTTTTCTTCTTTAAAAAGTATCCAGGGAGCTGCTTCATCTATATACTTATTGGCCCTTTTTACAATCTTCCATATTTCAGCTAAAATCTCTCGAAACTTAAGCCCATCAAAAAGCTCTCCTAAAACACTCACGGAATCTTCGGCAATCCTTTTTAACTCCTCATCGATTGTATCTTCCTCTTTCGGCTCAAGAACTACTCCATTACAATACTTATTCATCATCGGAATGGTCCGATGAATCAAATTCCCAAAATCGTTTGCGAGATCCGAGTTGTAGGATTCTTCTAATCTTTTGATTGAAAAGTTGCCATCGGTGCCGAAGGGAAATTCTGAGAGTATAAAGTATCGTATTACATCCGCCCCATACTTCTCCGAAAGAGCAACGGGATCAATAACATTCTTCAAAGACTTGCTCATTTTTTGGCCGTTCACAGTGAAATAACCATGAATGAAATACATCCTGGGAAGCTCAATATCGAGAGCCATTACTATCGCAAGCCAAATCGTTGCGTGGACCCTCAAAATATCCTTGGCCATCAACTGAACAGTCGGTGGCCAAAACATCGCAAAACTGTCCTTATCTTCCGGCCAGCCAAGACCCGTTAAATAGTTTAGAAAAGCATCGACCCAAACGTATGTGGTATGCGAAGGGTCGAAGGGAAGAGAAACTCCCCAGTAAACTTGGGCCTTCTCTCGCGATATAGATATATCTTGAAGACCCTCGTTTTCTATAAATGAGAGTACCTCATTTTTGCGCTCCAAGGGCAGTATTTTAAACTTGTCGTTTTTTATCTGCTCGTATAACCTATCTTGAAAAGCTGAAAGTTTGAAAAGATAACATTCTTCAGAACGTTCTTCCGGTTCTATTTTGTGGTCCGGGCACTTTCCCTCGACAAGGTCACTCTTTGTTTTAAATTGCTCACAGCCCACACAATAAAGTGCCTCGTATCTCCCCTTATAAATATACCCTTTATCATATAGTATCTGTAAAACTTTCTTTACGGCTTCTTCGTGATGATGGTCGGTCGTGCGTATGAAATTGTCATATTCAATATTCAAACTTCGCCAGGCCCCTTTGAATTTCTCCGCAACCTCATCGCAGAATTCCTTGGGAGATTTGGTAGCTTTCTCGGCGGTCTGTTGAATTTTAATGCCATGTTCATCTGTGCCTGTCAAGAAGAAAACATCATGGCCGCAAAGCTTGTGATAACGAGTCAACACATCCGCGGCAATCGTTGTGTAAGAATGACCGATGTGAGGTACATCATTTACATAGTATATGGGAGTTGTTACAAAAAAACTTTTTTTTGACAAAAAATCACCCCGAAGAAAAATCCATCAAATTCTTAATGCCTTTATGCTTAAACATTGCAACTGCATTCTTTTAAGTCTAGTACTCTTACGCCTATATCTACCTTGACTGATATTCTTCACAACCATATAATTGAAACTGTCTATTGTCAAGAAATCAAAGGAGAATGAATTGAAAGCTACAGGAATAGTTAGAAACATTGATGATCTTGGAAGAATCGTTATTCCCATGGAGATTCGACGAGGCTTTGATATTGGAACCAAAGACCCCCTTGAAATTTTTATAGAGGGAAACAAAATAATCTTAACCAAATGCAAGAACGCATGCACCTTTTGTGGATGTGAAGATAACATCACGAGCTTCAAAGAGAAATTTATTTGCGATAGTTGTAAAAAGAGTATCAATAAAACTTAATTTTTAACATATTTGGCTGAAATATCTTTTACCGCTTCATAAACTATCCGTTTGGGCAACTTAAATTCCTTTGAAATAATTTGAATCGCTTCCTTTTTGGCAAATCCTTGATTCATCAAGTTTATAACTTCCTCTCGGACTGCTTTCTCATTAAGCCCCAACTCTTTTTTAGCTTTCTTAATCCCCTCAATTACAATAACAATCTCTCCTAGGGGTCTCTTTTCTTTAACTTTCGTTAAAACTTCGCCGATAGTTCCCCTTATAATCTCCTCAAACTTTTTAGTAAGTTCTCTTGCCAACGCCATCTTTCTGTCCCCAAAAGCTTCGAGGAAACTCTCGAGAGAAGCTTCGATTCTATGAGGTGACTCATAAAACACTAATGTCCTTCTGTTTAAGGCCAATTCATCCAAAATCTTTTGCCGTTCTCTCTTTTTTCGCGGAAGGAAACCTTGAAAAATAAAACTGTCCGTAGGAAGACCGGATATAACCAGGGCAGAAATCGCAGCCGAGGGCCCCGGCAAAACTTCGGTATCAATTTTATTTTCAATGCATGCTTTTATCAAACGGTAACCCGGATCCGACAGTCCAGGTGTACCCGCATCGGATACGAGCGCTACATGGAAACCATCAATCAGCTTGCGCAAAAGTTCTTTGGTTTTAGTTACCTCATTATGCTCGTGATAACTTATGAGCTTATTTTGAATACCGTAATGTGAAAGAAGTTTCCTCGTATGACGAGTATCTTCGGCAGCAATGAGGTCAACCTCTTTTAGCGTCTTTAAAACACGCAGTGTAATATCCTTAAGATTGCCTATGGGAGTAGCACAGATTAAAAGTTTTCCTTTCGCCATAGACTAATAATAACTTTTTTAAGATGAATTTAAAGCTTAAAGTTATTAAAAAAGAAGTTGGTATATAATTACCACCAGATAAAAAAGAGTAACGAAAAGGGTGACTGTAAAAACTGACCAGAGATACCTGAGCTTAAATAAGATCACCGCTCCAATTGTCGCCAGAAGAAATTTAACCATAGCTGCCTGAGTGAATGAGAATCCGGGTAAAGTTAGAATAATGGTACTTGACTTCAGGGCTTCCATAGAAATCTCTCTACCGGTTAGAAAAAGATTTAAAATATTTAACAAAAGAAAAAAAGTTATGACCCCGACAAAAACAAGCGTTCTTTTTCTTCTAAGGATAGGAGACATCTTCATAGTATAAGGAAGATCACCAAAACGCCGTGGTTCAATACGACGATCAATGAAAATATTTATTTCTTTTTCGCGCCTATCACTTCTTCTTTGCTCCATTCGCACCATCATCTCGATTATTAACTGCAGACAAATCCTTTTGCAGAATTAGCAACCTTGTTTCTAAGCTCCTTGAAGAAAAGGGTCCAGACGGTGAAAACAAATGTTTTATAAAGCCCTCCGACAAATACAAATACGATGACACCGGGAATCAATAGGACAGTAATCAGCAGAACATTGGTGGAGAAACTAAACATAATCGGGAGTAAGAAAATGACACTAAAAATCCCTGTAACCATAGCAAATCCCATATTGACCGCAACCATTAACAACCACATCAAAAGGGTGCTCCCCAGATTTGACCTAAATAGTCGGTAACCTTCACTTATAGATTCAGAAAGCTTCTTATTCTCTATAACACCGAACCTTTCTGCAAAAGAATGAGTAAGACTAAGTGGTATTACCACAACTATGATTAAAATCACAAAGACCAAAATCGACAGAAAAATAAGAACAAAACCAATAACTTCCCTTTGTTTAACAAAAGCTAAAATCACGGGCAAAGATAAGAGCCCAAAGAGTAAGAGCAAGCCGACTGTAAAGGGAATCCAGATGAAGACTGAGATGCCAAAGAGCCGAAACCAGTTGGACCAACCGTGCTTGGATCCCCGTCCTATCTGGGTTTCACCGCTATTCTCAATATCATCTACCATGCTGATTAAAGCCCCGCGACACAAATATTGCAAGATGATACTCGCCATCATAAAAACCAAAAAAACCAAAAAAAGCATCACAATAATCTGGGGCGTGAAAAATTTAAAAAAACTCTCCATTTGTTGAGCAAGTTCTCCAGCATTATAATAACCAAAATCTTCGCCTCTGAAAACGTATTGGAAGTTGAAGCCCCCGTTTAAAATACCGAGAAGAATCCCGAAAAACCACATGGACTTATGCTTCCACGTCATCTTCGCAGATTTCATTAATATACCGGCGTAGTCCATTTTTCCTCCAAGTAAGCGCCATGTAAATCTGAAACAATGAGGATTATAAGTTTATTATCGGCTTACTTTCTTTTTCTCCATCCCCTTTTGGCACTGGTTGTTACGCTTTCATCTTAAACACTAACTTCTGTTACTCAACAATTTTTCCTGCTAAAAAAAGAAAAAGGCCCAAAGAGGGCCTTTCGTTAATTCACTCAATTATCACATAAAAACTACTCTTCTATTATCGCCTCACCTGGACACACTTCGACGCAGGTACCACACTCGGTGCATTTATCCTGATTAATCTCGTAGACATCCTCCTCTTCGGTGATAGCATCGGAAGGACACTCATCCGCACAAGTACCACAGTTTAGACAATCATCTGTAATCTTATAAGCCACAAACCACACCTCCATTTAAAAATAATTGCAAGAATCATAGCTGAGGACTAAAGATTTGTAAAGACCAACGTCGCATAAGTATGGATACCGGGGGGAATCACTCCACTTCAATTAAGTTATACGCTCTTTTACCAAGCCCCACCTTTTTCCCGTAATCGAGCTGAACGTTCCAGTCGACAGAGGGGAAAATGGCACGAAATTTATCTTTTACAGAAGAATTTTTTAATCGACTTTGCTCTATGCCTTGCGCGGAATTGACCAAATCAACGCTGGCCTGGTCAATGGCAACAGGGTCAGTTGAAGCAAGTATGCCGATGTCCCTTGCAATTGGAGCATCACTCCAACCCCAACAATCACAATCAGGTGTAATATTTATCACAAAATTAAAAAATCCGACTTTATTGACTTTATTTTTCATAGCACCTAACGCATACTCCACAATTTTTTCCTGAATAACGTCAGGTTCCGTTTCCCAATGTATCTTTATCGCCGAGAGCGGACAGGTCACAGTACATTCACCACAACCCATGCATTTTTTGTGATCTATCTCGGCCTTCCCCATGACATTTATTTTAATTGCCCCTGCGGGGCACCAATGAATACACTTTTGACAGCCGGTACATATCGTTGAATCAACTTCAGGAAGAACATCCGAATGCATCTCCTGTTTTGCGCTCCGACATCCCAAACCCATCCCGATGTTTTTAAGCGCTCCCCCAAAACCTGTGAGTTCATGGCCCTTAAAATGGGAAACAGCAATCAAGCAATCGGCTAGATAGGCAGCGCTTGCAATCTTAACCTTCTTAAAATGTTTACCCTCAATTTTAACTTCAAAATAATCCTTTCCATTTAGGCCATCGGCAATGATTAGAGGTGCCCCCACCACACTATAGTCAAAACCATTTTCTATGGCGGTTATGAGATGCTCCACAGCATTTGCTCTGGAACCAACATAAAGTGTACTTGTATCAATAAGAAAAGGTTTTCCCCCACACTTCTTTACTTTGTCAACAATCCGACGAATAAAGATTGGCGATATAAAGGCAGTGTTTCCTCGTTCGCCAAAGTGAACTTTCACCGCAACCATATCGCCCTTTTTTATAAGATGACTAAAACCTGCTTTGTCAAAGAGGGTTTCTATTTTGTCAAGTAGACTTCGTTTCTTCTCAGCCCTCATATTTGAAAAATAAACCTCAGTCATTACGGCTTTTAATCTCCTCTCTAATTAGAGCCGCAGCTCCCATAAGACCAGCTCTGTTGCCTAGTTGAGCCTTTACAATTTTTACCATTTCCGAATTGGGTTTAATAGCACAATTTCTGACCGTATCCTCGGCAAATTTTAAAATTAAATCACCGGTTTCTGCCACGCCACCACCGACGATTATTAACTCGGGATTGATGATATTTACCAAGCTCGCAAAAGCTATCCCGACAATCTCACCAACTTCTCGCAAAACTTTTAACGCTAACTCGTCCCCCTCGGCAGCAGCCAGCGCAAGAGATTCGCCATTAACTCTATCCATGTCCCCCCCGGCCATTTTTAGAACCAGGGTATTCGGTTTTTTCGCTATAGCTGCCTGTGCTCTTTTTGCAATGGCCGGCCCCGCTGCCATCACCTCAAAACAACCATAATTACCACAACCACAACGGGGACCGTTCTTATCAATTATCATGTGCCCTATCTCAGCCGCACAACCAATAGAACCTCGATAAATTTTATTGTTAATAATTAAACCGCCACCTATTCCCGTACCTATCGTCACACAAATTGCCTCAGAAATTCCTCTCCCGGCACCAAAACATTTTTCTCCCCAGGCAGCTGCATTTGCATCATTGTCCAAAAAAATGGGGATTTTAAAATGTTGATACATGGCATCTCTTAAGCCAAAGTTTCTAAAAGGAAGGTTTGGAGAAAGAATAACTGTGCCACTCTTGAAATCAACCGTTCCCGCTACCCCTATACCAATTCCTCCGACGTTACTTAAAGCAGTACCGGTAATATCAAAAATCTTCTCGATAAGAGAGACTACGAGCTTTAAAATCCGCTCGCTTCCCCGTTGGGATTCGGTGAAGTCCACTTTGGGAGTCGGCTCAACAAGTTCACAAACAATACTTTCTTTCCTATCCAGCAGAGCAACGGTGGTCTTCGTCCCTCCTATGTCAACTCCTATTACAAAATTGTTATCCGACATATCATTCTTTGCCTGTCTATCAGTAAACACGGAGTTCAATTGCTCCTCGCACTATCTGTCAAATCTTTGGAATAGACAGAAACTCGGTTTCTTCCTTGCTTTTTTGCAAAACCTAAAGCTTGATCTGCCCTATCAATAAGCTCAAGGTCATTAGGTGCATCCGTAGGATAAGTAGCCACACCCACACTTATTGTCATCTTTTTACCCTCAAAATCCTCTTTTTCAACGGTTCTTCTTATTCTCTCGGCAACTTCCGCGGCTTCGCCGCTCGTGTTCGGCAAAATGATTGCGAACTCCTCTCCCCCATATCTCGCTACTATATCAACAACTCTTACTTGTTCATTAATGATCCTGGTCACCTTTTTTAATAGTTCATTTCCTTTTGCGTGACCAAACTTATCATTAAACGATTTGAAGAAATCTATATCCAACATGATTAAAGATAATTTGCTTCCGAACCTGTCGGCTCTTTCTCTCTCCTCTTCAATCCTATCGATGAAATACCCGTAATTGTGAAGTCCCGTAAGTTTATCGACCATCGAGAGATGCATTAATCTCTCGTGAACTTCTTTATGTCTTTTCGACATCTGACCTAAAGCTAATCCTACCGCAAACATAACAAGGATTTCGATTCCTATTTGGGCAAAAGAAGCCTCACTCACAAAGAGAAGAATAACGGCAGCTCCCAGAGGAACCAGCGCTCCCCCGCGCACATCAAAATAGATTGCAGCCAAGATAAGGGGTAAGTAAAATAGAGCGAAAAGCGTAAAATCTTTTACGATTGCATTTATAAGACCAACTGAACCAAAGCTTACAATCGTCACCAGTAAAACAAACGGCTTCGAAATAGATCTTCGCAAAGAAATCATCTCCTTCAGTTTTCCGTGTCTACCTGCCCAACCCGCATGCCGGTATATACAACCAATAGATAAGTATACTGGAATTATTCACGGAAAGAGGAACAAATCCTCCAATTGAGTTCAAATTTACTAAAATATTTTTATCATTAAAGCGTATAATATAATAGACACAAGAGAGTGATTCAAAATGAAATTAGGACAATTTTTGTATCTGGCGAGGTACTATACAAACGCAAAATTTCTGAATAAGAAAAGACCGATTCTAGCCGGAGTAAAGTTAACACATCGTTGTACCCTAAAATGCCGTCAGTGTCCTTTCTGGCAAAGGCCGGGAGATGATATTAAATTTGCCGACCTTAGAAAAATCATGAAAGACCTATATCAACAGGGTGTAAGAATATGGTTGATGGAGGGTGGCGAGCCTCTTCTTTGGAGAGATGGACAGTTAAACATCCATGATTTAGTCGCAGAGGCAAAAAAATATTTCTACTGTGTCGGTGTAACCACAAATGGCACCCTTCCTATAGACGTAAAAACCGACGTTGTCTGGGTAAGCATCGATGGCTTAAGAGATACCCATAACTACTTGAGAAGCAACTCTTTCGATAAGGTCATCGATAACATCAAAAAATCACAACATCCAAATCTCTTTTCAAATATAGTAATCAATCATTTAAACTATCAAGAGGTACCAGAAGTTGTGAAGTTTCTCTCCGGTATCGTAAAAGGAATGACAATCCAGTTCTTTTTCCCCTACCCTGAGAGTGAAGATCTGGCCTTGCCTTGGGAGAAAAGGGAGAAAGTACTCGATGAGCTATTGAAACTTAAAAAAGAAGGGTGGCCCGTGATAGACAGCTTTACCGCTTTAGAAGCTCTCAAAAAAAATACATGGAAATGCGAGCCGTGGATGGTTACTTGCGTTGAAAGAGATGGAACGGTTGAGCAGGGATGCTATTTAAAGAACAGAACTCCTTATGAAGACCCATGTAAGATTTGCGGACTTACTGCTCATACGGAACTATCACTTGCCTACCATTTAAATTACAAAGCCATAAACGTGGGGCGTAAAACCATGAAGATTTTCTAAAAAATTTTACTTCGGCACCAAAAGCTTTCTTTTAGTCAAAAAAATTTAAGGTCATTTATAATTTTTAAAAGCGAGATACCTAAAGTAACTTCATTTGCTAAGGCTATTTCATTTTTTTAAAAGAACATCCTGGTATTCTAAAGCGGTTTCTCTTTCTAAATTGACCAAATCTTCCAAAGTGGTGCTTTCAAGAGCACTCAACATCTCTCTCTGTGCCCTCACCCAAGCACTTCGAATAGGGCATTTAATTCCTTCGATAAAACAACCTTTCTTCACCTCGCATTTTTCTCTTCCAAGAACACAGGGATTGAGCACCAAAGGACTCTCAAGTTTTTCTACAAAGTCTGCGATACATACCTCTGCAGGATCACACGATATTACAATCCCGCCCTTTGAACCCCTAGTACTCGATAAAAAACCCTCTTTGGCTAAACACGAAGTAATTTGAGCCATAAACCTCTTAGGGATTTTGCGTCTTTCTGCAATTTTTTGCGATGAGACAAGTGCCCTATCGGGCTGACTAGCTAAATCAACCATTATTTTAATCGCATAGCAAGTCTTTTTGTTAAACTTAACAAATCTCACTTGCCCCAAAACCTTTCTTACACTAAGGACATATACCTCTAATTAATTATATATACATATATAGTTTTTTGCTTTTTATTCATAAACTCCTTCTAAAAGATAAAAAATTTCACAAATTTATTGATGTGGATGGAAAAATCGAGAATAGATGAGTAGTTCTACTTTACTTAAGTTTGAGAAACTTGTCGGTCTTATCTTTCAACCATGATATCCAGTTATCGATTCCGTCAGCAGATTTACAGGAAATCTCAAAGATATTAATACCTGGATTCAAATTATTTACGGTTCTCTTAAGCCCATCTACATTAAAGTCAGTATAATCCAATAAATCCATTTTATTCACGATAAGAACCTGAGAATCCGCAAATATGCGAGGGTACTTAAGTGGCTTGTCGTCTCCTTCCGGAACACTTAATATAACTACCTTAACAGTTTCACCTAAATCAAATTCCACGGGGCAAACTAGATTTCCAACATTTTCGATGATGATTAAGTCCGTTTCGTCCAAATTGAGGAAATTTAAAGCACCGCGAATCATATTTGCATCAAGGTGACAAGCCCCGCCTGTGTTTATCTGAATTGTCGAAACACCATGCTCACGAACCTTCTCAGCATCCACCTTAGAAGCAATATCTCCTTCAATTACAGCAACACTTAACTTATTTTTTAAAGCCTCAATAGTATGCAGAATAAAGCTCGTCTTCCCGGCCCCGGGAGAAGCCATTAAGTTTATTACATAGATGCCCTTATCTTTAAAAATCTTCGCCAAATCGACAGCGATTTTATCGTTGGCCGCTAAAATATTTTGCTGAAGCTTAATCTCCATTTGCTTTCAATCTCCCTTTACTCAATTTCGATAGCCGAAATTGCCAATTCTTTGCCCGCAATTATCTTCATGACCCCGCCACACTCACAAAGAAAATCAAGATTTTCTATCTTTTTAACACTCCCGCAACTGGGACAACGAGCCTGAAGCGGCACTTCCTCTATTTCCACTTCAGCACCACTAGCGAGAGTGTCTTTGCTCATTAATTCGAAATAAAATTGAACACAGTCCCCAACTATGTTTGTAAGCTCCCCCACCTCGATTTTTACCGTCTTTACTCTCGTTGCATCCCTTTTTTCTGCTTCAGCAAGAACTATAGACAAAATACTTTCAGTTATCGCCATTTCATGCACGTTTAAATAACCCCCCAGTCTCTAGCTACCCTATAAGCCCCGCCAGCGGCGGGCCAGGCATCAGTCATCTGCTACGTTGCTTTTAAGCTTTTCAATCTCTTCCAAAACTAACTCTATTATCCTTGGAATTTTCTCTTGCAACTCAGAGGTTAGTTCCAAACCCAAATTTATCTCCTTCGGCTGTATCCCAAAAATCACCGTCTCCGGGCATTTTCCAAGATGCTCGGCCATTTTTAAGACTTCCAAAATTTCAATTTCATGAAGGGAGACTTTTTCCTTTGACTTAAGTTTTACATCTCGCGGAGTAAATTTAAATATATCACCCGGCTCAGAATCGGCTTCAATAGCATCGACAACAATCAGTTTATCTGCTTCTTGAACGGGATAAAGCAAATCAAAACCAGCTGTGCCCCCATCAATTAGCTCGATGTCATTTGGTAAATCCATCTTCTCCATCTCTTGGATAACCCTTACACCAATACCTTCATCTCTAAGAAGAATGTTTCCGACACCCAAAATAACTATCTTTTTTTTCGTCAAAATTAACCTTTCGTTGTATTTAATTTTTAGATAATATTACATGATGTTACCATTTTAATATAATTTAAAAAAATTTTTAAGAGATGATTGAGTTTAAAATTAAAAATAACCAAATATATAGACCCCCCGAAGTGGGGGGCCTATATATGATAAAATCTAACTACAACTAAACTACCTCACAACCTGGCCTCCATAGAGAAAGACCCATCTGACCATGAATCCTCCAAGAAGCACCAAGATGGAAGCGATGGCAGCCATACCCGTTCCCTTCCCATGAGCCTCTTTAGATGTCAATCCTTTTAACTCTATTGTCAGAGGAATGACAAGACCAATTGCAACTATGCCTATCCAGAAGGGGATAGCATAAGCTCCACTTAAAAGAACAGAGGCAGCTTCAGCCGCCCTTCCACCTGCAGCGTTTAATGTTATGAGAAGAATAGCAAAAGCTAATATCTCGATGACGATAACTATCGAGTCCGCCTTCTCAAGCAATCCCATGGAGAGCTCATCCTTCTTCTTGGAAAGAGAAAGGATGAGAAGGATCAGGGCAAGACCGGTGGATGAAGCCGAAGCCAAAAAGACCACGGGCAGCCAGTTTACCGTCGACCACAAGGGAACAGTTGTAACCGCTAAAAGAACTCCCGTATATCCAGCGACCAAAAACCCTAAGATAACACCAATTACCGAGAAGATCTTTCGGATGTTATCTTTTCCCGCCAAGTTCTTTATTACCGGTAAATTTTTTGTCTTCTCCTCCTCAGAGAGGAAGAAGGCCGGAACGATTACCCCGCCCACTATCGAAAATAGGGTAAGTAACCAGGTTCCATGACTCATAAGAGATGTCGGTTCAATTGTGATGATGAAATGCCAGAAATACAAGGGTCTTGCCAAATCTAAAACTAGAATAATAAGACTTACTATAATAATTGGCAAAACACAAAATGAACCTATCTTAGCAACCCTCTTCATGCGGCTTCCGCCAAAGAGTTCAAACAGCGCCCCTGTGTAGAAGCAGGCGCCGGCCAAACCTCCCAAGAAGAGATAGACCGCCAAAAGATGGTGCCAATAGTGCGTTCCTTCCATCACTTGCCACCTCCTTTTTCCTTAGCTTCCTTTGCAATCAACCAGTAGGGAACGATGGTAAGACCTCCGGCGGCAATCAAAGCAGTTAACCACTTTGCGGGCATGGAGGCTGAGGAGAATTTGGGCTCGTTGGGGAAACCATAGACTTCGGGCTCATCTTCCAAAAGGTAGATCCAGGCGGTTCCACCCAAAATATCTTTTCCGTAAATTCTTGCCTTGCCTCCTACAATTGCCATTCTTTCTTCAGCCCTCCTTAGAACCTCTTCCTTGGTTCCGTAAAAGACTGCGTCGGTCGGACATATCTCCGCACAAGCAGGAGGTAAGCCCTCAGGCACCCTGTGACTGCAGAAGTGACACTTTTTCATTATCCCCAATTCGGGGTCGAACCTCGGCACCCCAAAAGGACAGGCATAGTGACAGTTTTTGCAGCCTATGCAGATATCCTTATCTATCTTTACGATATCTCCTTCTCGTTTTATGGCCCCGGCGGCACAAACATCAATGCAACTTGCCTCGGCACAGTGGAAACACTGCACTTTGGTCTTTAGCCAGTTGGGCTCGTCTTCGGTTCCAAGGTTTTTAAACTTTACCGTGGTGAAAGTATCTCCCCCCAAATCGGGAGAATAGTCATATGTACCCGGATTTTCGTTCGTCTTCTTGCAAGCAATAGCGCAAGATAGACAACCCGCACAAAGACCGGGCTCAACCAGACAGGCGTGCTTTCCCTTCGATTCGGCAAAAGCCTTCGTTAGCTCGCCCAGACCGGTAACGACACCTGTTGTGGAGGCAAGACCCAAACCAGCTGCTTTTAGAAAACTCTTTCGAGTTATCTTCACTTTGTATCCTCACTCCTTTCTTTGGAAATCTCCCATATTTGACCCGTGATCGAACTCTTCTCTTATCCTCTCTATTATGGCGGGAATAGCTTCTTCAAGCTCTCTACTTAATTCCATTCCGACGTCTACTTCCTTGGGAACAACGCTTATCACAACAATTTCAGGACAGTTTCCCCTTACTTTAACATCGTCTAGGGCGCTAAAGAGAGCCAGCTGATCTATCGAGGTATCTTCAACCTTGAGCGCCCTCTCAACCTCGCTTAAATCCGGTTTTAAACACGCCCCTGGCTTATCGTCCCTCTTTAAGATATTGACTATGATGAGCTTATCGGCCCTTTCTAAAAGGGGCAGAAAATCGCGTCCCACCAATCCTCCGTCGACCACTTCCACGTTTTCTGGCAAAATCTCTTTTGCTAGTTCATTTACGACATAAATCCCAACTCCCTCATCCCGGAGTAGGACATTTCCTACCCCGAGAACAACTATCTTCTTTTGGGAGTCGCTATCCCTAATATCTTCGGCAAACATTAATTAGGTTACCTTGAACTTAAGGATTTCATTGGTCTCTGGATGCACAACGTGCACCGCGCAACCAATTCACGGGTCAAAAGACCGCACGACCCTTACTAAATTGATTGGGTTGTGCGGGTCTGGAACAGGAGTTCCAACGAGCGCTTCCTCTATTGGACCGCGAACTTCGTTATCATCTCTTGGGTTAGCATTCCAAATAGTACCGGGGACGCACTGGTAATTCTTGATTTTACCGTCCTCTATCTCAATCCAGTGCCCCAACGCTCCGCGGTGAGCTTCAACTAAACCGGCGCCCTTTCCACTCTTTGGAACAGCTATGTCATTACATACCAGCTCACCTGGCTTAAGCTCAAGCAGCCACTGTTGCATACCCTCGCAAACCAGCAGGCATTCGTAGGCCCTGGCCGCATGACGAGCAACCGCCGACGGATGAACCCCGATTGGGGTAATGATTTGAGCCAACGTCTTCTTAGACCCATCAGCCAACGTAACCCCCGGGTCTTTCCCTTCCGCGGTAGTAACGAGCATCCTAGCCAAAGCGCCTGCCTCAGAGGAACGCCCATCGTATCTCGGCGCCTTGATGAACGAGTAAGCGCCTTCTTTGTTGATATCAAGAATAGTTTTTCCTTCAGAAGGATGCCTATCTGTGCACTCATCGGTATATTTCGAATACTTGACATTTTCTCTTATCTTCTCGGGATCGAACGGGATGTGCTTCAATTCTCCACCGGCAATGTGCCCGGACCTTAAGTACCTGTTGTTATAGTCGCCAGACTCACCGAGGTCAAACATTCCGTAGGAGATAAAGTTACCGGTACCGAAGCCGACCTTCAAGTCATGCAAAGGTTTCAGCGGACCGGTGCCAAGGGTTAGAACGTCATTTAGGTAAATCCTTCTTACCCACTCGGTTATCTCATCTAAATATCCTTTGAACCTCGATATCCTGTCGGCGGTAACCTGCACCGTGACTCCACCGGGCACATAGGTTGCGTGGTGAGGCATCTTCCCTCCGAAGATAGCTAACATCTCCTGAGTCCTCTTCCTCGTCTCAAGCCCCTGCAGATAATGCCCAACCGCCGCGGTGACGATATTCGGGTCGCTTACGCAAAACTCGTCCGGCTCATATCGGGGAGTAAGGGGAGCGGTATCGCCGGCTTGTACAAGCCCTACGATTTTTCTCTTTACCTCGAGAAGATACTCATCATTTCCAGCATAATTCGCCACGGCCATTATGTCTAAGTAATCCAAGGCCGCCAGATGATAAAAGTGCAAAATAGCAGATTGAACGAAGTTCGCTCCCGCAACTAAGTTTCTAATGATTCTTCCGTTGTTGGGAACCTCGGCTCCGAAAGCGCTGTCTAAGTTCTGAACAGAAGCGAGCATGTGCTCAGCGGGACATACGCCGCAAATCCTTTGGGTGATTATGGCGGCATCTCTGGGATCTCTACCTTGGAGGATGAGCTCGATTCCTCTGAAGAGGGTTCCTTTGCTCCAAGCGTCCTTTACGACACCGTTTTCAACTTCAACTTCGATTGCCAGGTGACCTTCAATCCTGGTAACCGGATCAACTGTGATTCTTTCTCCCATTTACTTCTCACCCTCCTTCTCTTCTGATTTTGTTTTGCCGCTAATTGCATATCCTCCCGCAACACCAGCGGCGGCTCCAACGACCGCACCGAGAGCAGCGGCTGTTCCTGCACCCATACCTTCTTTGTGCTCTACTTCTGCTTCAAGAGCTTCTTTATACTTCGCAACCTCCGGGATGGGCGCATAGAGCGAGATTATTTTTCCGTCAGCATCTTTAAAATCAGGAAAATCGGGCTCCACACAACCGGCGCAGGGAGCGCTTGCGGCTATGCAGTAGTTCGTTCCGCTATTCCAGAGGCGACTTGGACAATCGGCGTGAGTAACTGGGCCTCGACAGCCCTTTCCACCCATGCAGTAATCCATCTCCGTCTCCTCTTCGCCGAAATTCTTTACCCAGTGACCGAGCTCGTAACCAGTGCGACGCTGACAATTTTCGTGAATCACTTTACCAAAGAACATCTTGGGACGACCGTGCTCATCTAGCTCAGGCACCTCGCCAAATAAGAGGATGTGAGTTATGGTCCCTACCATCCAATCCGGATGAGCCGGACAACCCGGAATATTTACCACCGTGCCACCGACAACATCTTTTAAACCCTTGCATCCCGTGGGATTTGGATCTCCCGCGGGAATGCCTCCATAACATGCACAGCTACCAACCGCTACGTTGTATACAGAGTTTGCGGCAGCTTCTTTGGCGATTTCCATCACAGACTTTCCGCCAATCATGCAGTACGCTCCATTCTCAGCGGTAGGAATGGCTCCTTCCATAACAAAGACATAGCCACCCTCGTGAACGGTATCCTCAAACTGTTTTTCCGCAACATGACCGGAAGCAGCCATCACTGTTTCCATATAACGGATAGATAAGATACCTAAGACAATCTCAGCGGGTGTGGGATGTTCGGAGTTAATTAATGAAACCGTGCAGCCCGTGCAGCCAGAACCATTTAACCAAAGAACTGCCGGTTTCTTCGCAGCGTTCTCTAAAGCAGCCGCTATCTGAGGGACATAAAGCTCGGAGAGCCCAAGTAGAGCAGCCATACTTGCTGAATGTTTAATGAAATCCCTACGGCTTATTCCTTTTAAAATTTCCCTCACTACAACTAACACCTCCTTAATTTTTAAATCTTCTTGAAATTTAAGATCAAATAATAACAATCTTTCCCAAAAACTATCTTACTAGTTCTTATCACCTCCCTCTTTTTGAGAAATAATTTACACACTTTTTATACAAATAAACTTACGCCTTAAACTGATGTTTTAAAAAGTGTATCGTTTATCCATGCTGCTTGTCATTAGACAATTAGTCCAAAAATAATGAACTACCACGGACTTACGTCCGTGGTTTCCTACATTTCAAGCTTCGCTTGTCCTAAGTCTTCTTTCTCTTGATATCCAAACAATATGATACTGACACCTATAAACACAGTGGGCTTGTCTTCT
>JAUWKI010000044.1 GCA_030614255.1 Actinomycetes bacterium | reverse complement strand
TTCCACTGTAGGGATAAATGAAAAGACAATAAAAAGATACGTTGAGATGCAAGGAAGAGAAGATGCAGGACAAGCGGAGCTTGAAATTTAGGTAAGTACCACGCCTGTAAGGGCGTGGGTATCTATTGTTTTGAAAAACGGGGCAGTTTACACACTCCGTTATCTTTTCTTCAAATTTATCTTGCATCTCATCCCGGCAATAGGTTCCACTAATGGTCCAGCATTCCAAATTATCTGAAGTGTAAGCGGGACATTTCTCGCAATTAGCACAGTGCGATTTGCCCAACCTTTCTTGATAAGCCCAACATCTTTTAAGAGTCTTTTCATCAATTAAAAGAATGGCTCCACATTGAGCGCCGACAAGAGGCACTGCTGCGTTTAGAATTCTCCTCAAAAGAATTTTCAAATCTAAAGTTGAGTTTACAACTTTGGAAATCTCAAATAGAGCTGTTAGTTCCTTAACCCATCTTTTGTTATGTTCATTTGCCAAAACCAACTCCTGGGTTCTTTCTTTGACTTTATCCTCGAGGGTCTCTCCCCAAAGTTCGAGTTCTCTTTGAGATTTTTCAAGTCTCTGAGCCATTTTGTTAAAGGAGCTTGCAAGCTCCCCAAGCTCGCCCCCCGATTTTACCCTTACTCTTTGAGCTAAATTACCTGCAACAAAAGTTTTTACACTCTTATCCAATGCATCAATATCTTTTGCGACTTTTCTAGAGGTGAGGAACCCTACCGCAAGACCTA
The DNA here is from genome assembly GCA_030614255.1 of Actinomycetes bacterium. Taxonomy (GTDB): domain Bacteria; phylum Actinomycetota; class Aquicultoria; order UBA3085; family Oleimmundimicrobiaceae; genus JAUSCH01. The sequence goes on along the minus strand of JAUWKI010000044.1, from coordinate 5,393 downwards.
AGATAACTATCCCAAATGCGGAAAAAATTATGGCAGTGCTGGAGCGCTGTCGAACTGTTTTAGCATCGTTTAACACCATGTCGGCTCTTTGCCCCATCTTTTCCGCCAGCTCGCCAACATTATTTGTCATCTCAGCAGCAACCGCATCCATCTCTTCCATCAAATTACCGCTTATAGGATTTCCAACGGGGTTATCTAAGTTTAGTAGTTCATCTGCCTTTCCTTTTAATTTAGGTAAATCATCGACTCGAATCTCTTCCATAAGCTCTTTACATTCTGAACAACCGATTGTATTTACTGTTCCATAGACTTCATGAAATTGTTTTTCCAGAGCCACCCACGCCTCTTCAAAATTATCGCGTTCGGCCACATTGCCATGAATAATATAGTCGTGTGGAGGCATTAGAACTTCCTGACATTTCACGTTCAGTTGTTCGGCAGATTCCACCAGAGCCATTCTTTCGGAGACCTCTTCAGCACTCTCGCTCACCTTACCAATTCCCACATAACCTATAAAACCGGTTAAACCCATTAAAAGGGTAAGAAAAAATATAACAAGGTAGAGCTTTTTCCTTATTCTCAAAAAATCCTCCTTGCAATATTTTGAAATAATACTAACAAGTCTGTTATCGGGCTAACTCCCATAAAACTTAATATGTTATTCTTACTATTCGGTCAAATTCCCTCTTTGTTTTCCGTTTTTCTACCAAGTAGTTGGGCCAGCATCTCTGCCGCCTCTTCCATGGTTGAAGGAAAGTCAACATCGAAACCCATTTCCCGTAGGTTTGAAAATAAAACCAGAAAATCAGGGGGTTGCATATTGGCTTGATGCAAAAGATGAGGACTAGAAAAAACTTCTTTAGGACTTCCCCGAGCAATGATGTTACCTTGACTTAAGATATAAACAACATCTGCGATTCTGGGCACCAAATTTACCTCATGAGTGGTAATTACGAAAGCGGGATTGTGCTCATTGTTTATCTTCAACAGCAACTGAATCATCTCTTCTTTTGTCTTGGGATCCAGCCCCTCAAACGGTTCATCCAAAACCAAGAGTGAAGGATTCGCAATCAAAGCTCCCGCCAAAGCTACCTTTCTTTTCTCCCCCCCACTTAAATAATGAGGAACTTTATTTCTCAGTTCGGTTATACCAATTATTTCCATCATCGCATTTACTCTTTTGTCAATTTCGGCGGAGGGAACATCTCGATTCCTCAAGGTGAAAGCGATATCATCTTCAACCGTAGGGCATATAATCTGCTCATCAACATTCTGAAAAACCACCCCTATTTTCGAGATAACATCATTAAATTCTTTGGTGGGAACTTTACCGAAAACCTCAATCTCGCCTTCGGTAGCTTCTAAAAGTCCGATGATATGAGCCAGTAAAGTGGTCTTTCCGGAGCCATTAGGACCAAGAATCACCACCTTTTCTCCTTCGTGAACGACAAAATCCAGGCCACAGATGTTTACCTCTGTCGCATCCGAATAAACATGTTTTAAACATCTCACCTTGACTATTTCCTTCATCCGAAAAAACCCACTCCCAAAAGGGTTGTCGTTCCCAGCATCAAGGGCACGAGGTCGTATCTCGATGCCCCACGCAAAACTCCACGTTTGCTTATGCCACCCTTATAACCTCGAATAGCTAAAATTTTTGAGCTTCGGCTACTCAAATCTATCGCATTAATAAGCAGGACTCCCAAAACACCACCTAGATTACGAAGGTTCGCAACCATTTTACGGGGAGAAAGTCCCCCTTTAACTTTAATGGCCGTAATCGAGTTGCTTAGCTCTCTAAGAAGAATAAAAAAGGAACGGTAAGTCATAAACAAACTATCAGCTATCAATTTAGGAAGAAACCGGCTAAAAACCGCAAATATATCAAAATAATTTGTTGTGGTTAACAAGGTAAGAACTGACAATGCGGCCGTAATGGCTTTTAAAACTATTACAAGTGGCCACAGTGAAGGTCCGGCAACTTGACTTATGGCAAAGATAATAGCAAAAACGGCCACATAAAGAGTCATTCCTAGAATTTTTAAAACGGGTTGTCCTAGTAGTTTCAGTAGGAAAATAAGAAAAAACAGGAGCGCACCAAGAAAAAATGGGCTGTTTGATACCACAATCGCAACAATAATCGTGGCAGAAAAAAACATCTTTGAAATCGCAGAAGCTCTATGAAAAAAACTATCTCGACTTGTGGCAAGGTAATCCACAAAATATAAGTCCAATTATCTTTTCCCCCCGGAAAGTAAATCGGGCCTTACTTTATCTATAAAACCAACTATCGCCGAAGTCACTAAACCTTCTATAACCCAACCGATGAACGCCAAAGGAATTATAATCTTAGTAAACCTTGCAAGCGAAATCTTGACTTGCTCCTCGTGTGAAGAAGTTTGATGCTCATGTTCTTCCAGATGCGTTTGATGGTTATGCTCGTGGTGATGGATAAATTCTCCAGGATTAATTTGAGTTATACCGACTATGCCTATCATGAGCAACGTAGAAAGAGCTAGCACAAGAAACGCTGCAACAAAAGCTGATACTTTAATCTTAAAAAGATGTCGAAATACTTTGAAAAATAAGAAGCCGAAGATGGCCTCGCTGCCTATTATTAAAGAGTTAAGACCAATAACTGTGACTCCACCGTGACCCATAAGTGCAAGAATCAAGTTAACTATAAAAGCTGAAATAAATCCCGCCCAAGGACCAAGAATTATACCCGTCAAGACGCTCAAGTTTAAATGATACCCGATAAAGCCAAGAGGAACTGACATTCCCAGTAACATAACAGCGCTCATAATACCGATACGGGGAACAAGTTTTTGAGCAGATTCTTTTCTGAGCATAAATAACGAAAAACCAATAACCAGACCCATAATAATAAACCCGATTATCAACCAGACCGGATTGATTATTCCATCTGGAATATGAAGATGCGACACACCTACTCCTCCTTTAGCACAATTAGCTTCTTAGTCATTAGCAACCTTGTTCGTTGTTTTGCTATAAGCCATCTGCCATCTGCTATCTGCCATTCGCCCCGCCAGAGGCGGGCAAGCCCCTGCCACTTAGTCGGTAGTTTGTTTGTCTTTGCTCTCACTTTCTACTATCAGCTATCAGCCATCTGCCGTAAGCCATCAGCCCCGCCACCTGCCCGCTAATGCCTAACGGCATAATAGACGTAGGTAGGCGAGGAGGCGGGCAAGCATCAGCTATTTTCCAAATGCTCCAACATTAACTTTGCACTTTTGTTAAATGGATCTTTATCGAGAATCATTTCAAAACTTTCGACGGCTTTCTCGTAGAAATCTCTTTCGCCCGTTTCCTGATATTTGCGGTAATACACAACCCCCAGCTCAAAGTTTACTTCGTTATCGGCAGGATTAAGCTCAATGGCCTTTCCGTAAGATTCTATCGCTTTATCCGGATTCCCTTTTTTATTATAAGCATAACCAAGCCAACTATAAGCTTCATCATTGCGAGGGTCTAGTAAAGTCGCCCTTTTGTACTGTGAAATAGCGCGGTCGTAAAAACCATAGTTTAAAAAAGAGTCTCCCCTGCGAATATTCTGTAATACAACAACGGGTCTCAAAAATATAACCGCTAAGACTACTGCCATCAACAGCATAATAAGACGGTCCTTTTTCGAAACCGTATTATGTTGGTGTCCTTCTTTACAACAAGCTTGTTCCATAAAACTCTCCCGTTAGGCGGTCCAAATAAAATACAAACCTATCAAAAACAATAAAATTCCTCCGGTTATCTTCACATATTCTTCAAAACGATGTATTCGCTTCTCTATAGATTTTAAAAAACCCGTAAAGCCACCAAGAACCAAGAGAGGCAAGCTCTGTCCCAAAGCATATGTCAGAAACAAGGTCAATCCAAATAGCATTTTACCTTGAGCAACGGTGTAACCCGCTATCAGCAACATAACCGGACCACAACATGGGCAAGCCGGTGCTTCAAAAAAGGTAAAACCGACACCGAGGATAAACGCTCCTAAAAGATCTGAGCGTCTAGTGATGCGTCTTTCGCCAATTTGGAAAGGAGATTTAAAATGGATGAACTCCAGCAAATGAAGACCGATAAGAATTGCAAAAACACCAACCGCAAGATATAGGTAAGCGCTCCAAGTTAACAGATTAACTAAAAAAGAGCCAATGCTTCCGAGTAAAACTCCTATTAAAGAGTAGGTCACAATAAGCCCCAGCACAAAAACCAGGGTTGCGGCAAAGGCCTTTTTGGGAGAAGATGCGGTTCCTCCAATATAGCCGATAATAATAGGTAGGCGCACTATCGTACACGAGCCCAAACTTAAAATCGCACCGCTCAAAAAGACGGCAACGTAGGTAAACCAAGATGTATTTTGAAGAAAACCGGTTAAATAATTTTGAATATTCATAGTAAGTTATTCGACAAAACCGCCAATTCTATTAATATTTTTAAACTTATCGTCTAAGAGTGGCTATTAATCTTTTGGGACTTAAGAAAAGATCTAGCGCACTCTCCGAACTCCCAACAACTATGTCTGCCTCAAGTAAGTTTTTTGAATAAGCTCCCTCTTCTTCAATAACCATGATGCTTAACACGGCTTCTTTTAGCATAAGACAATCGTTCGCCCCATTGCCAATTGCCGCCGTGACCTCTTTCCCAATTCTCTCAATGAAATCCCTTTTTTGAGCAGCTTCATCGCCTTCTTTTATGAGGACGATTTCGGAATCAAGTTCTTCTTTTAACTCATGAATTCGACCATGAGTACCAGCGGTTACTATATATGTTTTAAACCCCTCGCGATTTAATTTGTTGATCTTTTCAACCACAGCACTACGCAATCTGCCATCAACCGCCACTGTTCCGTTTAAATCCATAATTAAATTTTCGATATTGATAACTTTGTATCCAGGAATATTAATTTTCATAAACATCTCTCAAACTAGTCTTAACCTTTCTCTTTAAATATATAGATACCCACGCCCTTACAGGCGTGGTACTTACCTAAATTTCAAGCTCCGCTTGTCCTGCATCTTCTCTTCCTTGCATCTCAACGTATCTTTTTATTGTCTTTTCATTTATCCCTACAGTGGAAACAAAATATCCCGTTCCCCAAATCCCTTCTCCATCCCAATATACCTTTTCTAAAAATCCAAACTTTTCTTTCAATGCTTTACTCGTATTGCTCTTGATGCTCTCTACCACCTTACTAACTGCATATTTTGGCGGAATAATCATGTGCAAATGTACGTGATCAACCGCTATCCCTTTCTCTATATATTCCCAGTCAGGATGATATTTTCTTACTTCTTGCAACTTTACTTCCAAATATTTTCTTACTCCTTTTACCAATATCTTTCTCCGATACCTTGTTATCCAAACTATGTGATATT
>JAUWKI010000014.1 GCA_030614255.1 Actinomycetes bacterium | reverse complement strand
GATAACACTGAATTTGAGGTAGAACTAATTACTCCAATCGCCATGGAAGAGGGTTTGCGATTTGCCATCCGTGAGGGTGGAAGAACAGTTGGAGCTGGTAAGATAAGTAAGATAAGTAAGTAGAAAAGGAAATTAGCCAGCTGTTAACTGCGCTGGTTAACTTAATAAATTTGTAGGGTTATGTGAGGACAACGTGTTAAAGGAGGAAGAATGGCCAACCAAAAAATTAGAATTAGGTTAAAGGCATTCGATAATGAAATTGTTGATCAGTCGGCAAAGAAAATTGTAGAGACTGTCAAGAGAACGGGGGCCACTATTTCGGGGCCAATTCCTTTGCCGACTGAAAAGAGTCTTTATTGTGTCATTCGTTCCCCTCATGTTAACAAAGACTCAAGAGAGCACTTTGAAATGCACACGCACAAACGGCTTATAGATATAATTGAGCCAACACCAAAAACAGTTGATTCTTTAATGAGATTGGATTTACCGGCAGGAGTAGATATTGAAATAAAGCTCTAAATGTAAAAATTGTTGCAGTATTTGGGCGAGATGAGGTGTCGAGATGTCAAAAGGAATTTTAGGTAAAAAAATAGGCATGACTCAAATATTTGGTCAGAATGGGCAGGCTATTCCTGTAACCGTTATTGAAGCAGGTCCTTGTGTAGTTGTTCAAACGAAGACTCTAAATAAAGATGGTTATAGAGCTATACAGATTGGTTTTGGGGATAAAAAAGAGAAGAAACTCAATAGGCCGACTAAGGGTCATTTTGATAAAGTGAAAGCTGGCTACAAAAAGTACTTGGCGGAACTGCTTGTAGGTAAAGATGAGAAGTTTGAATTAGGTCAGTTGATCACGGTTGATATTTTCTCAGAAGGGGAAAAGACCGATGTGGTTGGTGTTTCAAAAGGAAAAGGTTTTGCCGGAGTTGTTAAGAGATGGGGCTTTGCAGGAGGACCGGCCTCACACGGGTCTCATTTTCATAGAGCACCTGGTGCGGTGGGTATGTGTGCAACCCCCTCAAGAGTGCTAAAAGGAAAAAAACTTCCCGGTCGTATGGGCGGTAAACGAGTTACCACCCAAAATATTGAAGTAGCTAAGGTAGACAAGGAGCGTAATTTGCTTTTACTCAGAGGAAGCGTTCCGGGTGCAAATGGGAATCTGGTTTTGATTAAAAACGCTATTAAAGCTAGCGGTAAATGAAGGAGTTAGGAACCATGCTAAAGGCACCAGTTCATGATAGTAAGGGAAAAATGGTAAGTGAGATTGAACTAAAATCGGAGATTTTTGAATCTAAGATAGTAGAATCACTTGTCCACCAGATGGTAAGATTGCATCTAGCTGAGAAGAGAGGCGGAAATGCATCTACCAAGACTCGGAAGGATGTAAGAGGTGGAGGGGTTAAGCCTTGGAGACAAAAAGGAACCGGTAGAGCAAGAGCTGGGAGTATACGTTCTCCTCTCTGGAGAGGTGGAGGAGTTGTTTTTGGGCCTTCCCCGAGAGATTTTTCTTTTAAGGTTCCCAAGAAAGCAAAGAGACTGGCTTTGAAGTCGGCTTTGAGTGCTAAAGCTAAAGATTCTCAAATTTTGGTCTTGAAAAGTTTTAACCTTAAAGAACCTAAGACCAAAGATGTTTTTGAGGTGTTGAAAAAGATAAATGCAAAGAAGAAGACGATGGTGATTCTTACATCTAAAGATGGTTTGGCCAAGAAATCTATCAAAAACATCCCAAAAGTGAAAGCTATCGATGTTGAGCAGATAAATGTCTACGATGTTGTAGATAATGAGATATTGATTTTCACGCAAGATGCTTTAGGCGCTTTATCGGAGGTGCTGAAATAGTGGACGATCCAAGAAAGATTATTATAAAACCGATAATTTCCGAGAAGAGTTACGATGCCATAGAGAAAGGGAAATATGGCTTCGAAGTTCACCCTGATGCGAAGAAGAGTGAAATACGTTGTGCAGTTGAAGAGATATTTAATGTTGTGGTTACCAAGGTTAATACCATGTCGGTAAAGGGCAAAATAAAAAGGCAGGGTCGCACTTCTGGTAGAACCAAAAATTGGAAAAAGGCGATTGTTACACTAAAAGAAGGAAATCGCATAGAATTTTTTGAGAGTAAGTAGATAAGCGGTTTGGAATGGAGAGATAGCAGTGGGAATCAAAAAAGTAAAGCCAACTTCACCAGGTAGAAGATTTGTTACTGTCTCGGACTTTAAAGAGATAACCAAAAAGAAACCCGAGAAGAGCTTGACCACCGCTCTAACTAAGAGTGGGGGGCGGAATGCTTACGGTCGAATTACTACTCGGCATATTGGTGGAGGTCATAAGAGAAGATATAGAATTATCGATTTTAAAAGAGATAAAGACGGTATCTCTTCGAAAGTTGCAGCTATTGAGTATGATCCAAATCGTTCTGCAAGAATAGCTTTACTTTATTATAAAGATGGCGAGAAGAAGTATATTTTGGCTCCACTCAATCTAAAAGTTGGTGATGAGGTTATTTCTGGGCCGGGAGTTGATATAAAACCAGGGAATGCCCTTCCTTTAAGAAATATTCCCCTAGGAACATTAATCCACAACATTGAGTTAAAGCCACTAAAAGGTGGTCAACTAGCGCGTTCAGCCGGTGCTGTTACTCAATTAGTGGCAAAAGAGGGAGATTATGCTCAAGTGAAACTGGCTTCTGGCGAGGTCAGAATGATTCATTTGAATTGCAAGGCGACGATTGGTCAGATTGGTAACGTTGAACATGAAACAATTTCATTAGGTAAAGCAGGTCGCAAAAGATGGCTTGGGAAAAGACCCACGGTTAGAGGCACGGTAATGAATCCGGTCGATCATCCTCATGGTGGTGGAGAGGGTAAATCGAAAGGCCATTTGCCCAGTACTCCTTGGGGGAAGCCGACTATTGGATATAGGACCAGAAGGAAAAAACCATCAGATAAATATATTATAAGAAGAAGGAAAAAGTAATTTTCTAAGATTATGTAATGGAGGGACTGTATGGGTAGGTCAATAAAGAAAGGGCCATATATTGATTCAAAGCTTTTAGAAAAAGTTCACTTGATGAACAGAAAGAAAGAAAAAAGAGTGATCAAAACGTGGTCAAGACGTTCGACGATAATCCCGGAGATGGTTGGTTATACTATTGCCATACATGATGGCAGGAAGCATGTACCTGTTTATATTACCGAGAGCATGGTTGGTCATAAGCTTGGTGAGTTTGCCATCACCAGAACTTTTAGGGGACATGGTCATCACACTGAAAGGGCAACCGGTTTAAAATAAATTAGAAAGTAACTTTTTAAGAGTTTTGTTGGAGGTTTAAGGTGGCAAAAGAAGTAAAAGAGACAATGAAAATTAAAAATGTTAGAGCGGTAGCAAAATATGTTCGTGTAACTCCTCAAAAAGCTCGTCAAGTCGTCGATTTAATTAGAGGCAAGCGGGTAGATGAGGCGATTAATATGTTGAAGTTTTGTCCGAAAGCTGTTGCAGAAAAAATTACTAAAGTAGTTAATTCTGCAAAAGCTAATGCAGAAATAAACCTAGGTTTGGGAGGCAGTCTTTATGTCTCTGAAGCCTATGTTGATGAAGGTCCTACGCTCAAGAGGTTCCGTCCAAGAGCCATGGGACGGGCAAGCAGAATTAACAAAAGAACCAGTCATATTACCATAGTGGTAACGGAGCAGGGGGAGGAAGTTAAACGTGGGTCAAAAAGTTAATCCGAACGGGTTTAGACTCGGCATAATTTACGACTGGAAGTCGAGATGGTTTGCTAAAAAAGGATTCGGTGATTTGCTTGAAAAAGACATAAAAATTAGAGAATATATAGTGAAAAAGTTAAAACGAGCGGGGATTTCAAAGGTTGAAATTGAGCGAGCTGGCGATAGCGTAAAGGTCGATATTCATACTGCTCGTCCTGGAATCGTGATAGGCAAAAAGGGTGCCGAGGTGGATGTTCTACGATCGGAATTAGAGAAAATATCCGGAGAAAAAATACAGATAAATATTCAAGAAGTAAAAAGACCAGAACTAGATGCGAATTTGGTTGCTCAAAGTATTGCAGATCAGCTTGAGGCCAGAGTTTCTTTTAGGCGAGCAATGAAAAGAGCTGTAGGTGCTGCGATGAAAAATGGAGCAAAAGGTGTGAGAATAAATTGCGCGGGTAGATTGGGTGGTGCCGAGATGGCTCGGAGAGAGTGGTATCGTGAAGGGCGTGTCCCACTTCATACGCTCCGTGCAGACATAGATTATGGTTTTGCCAGATCGAATACTCTTTTTGGAGCAATTGGTGTCAAGGTTTGGATTTACAAAGGTGATGTAATCAGGAAAGAAAGACAAGTGGAAAAGGGAACTGAGGGAAGAGCAACAGGGGTCAAAGAAGCTAGAGAAGGAAGAATAATTAAAGTAAAGGTAGAAGAGAAAAAGGAATTGGCGGTTAAGGCAGAAGCGAAAGTAGAGATTAAGGCAAAAACAGAAATAGAAGTTAAAGCAAAAGAAAAGGTAGAAAATAAGGTAAAAACAGAAGTAAAAGCAAAAACTAGAACAGAAGAAGCGAAAACTGAAACCAAAACTAAAACAAAAGAGAAAACCAAGGCGAAGGTAGAAGCAGAAATTAAGATAAAAGAGAAAGCAAAAACCAAGAAAGAAGCGAAAGCTGAAACTAAAACTAAAAAGAAAGAGCCCAAAACCAGCAAAAAAAGTGAATCAAAAGAACGTGCAGGGAAAATTAGTAAAGAAATAAAGAGTGGTACAAAAAAAACGACCAAGAAGAGCAAAAAAGAAGACAAGACAGAGGAGGTAGCTAAATAATGCTTTTGCCTCGTAGAGTTAAGTATCGAAAAGTACAGAGAGGAAGGATGAAAGGCAAGGCAAAAGGTGGCACTGCAATACATTTTGGAGAGTATGGTCTTCAAGCTCTCGAACCCGCTTGGATAACTAATCGTCAGATTGAGGCTGCAAGAATTGCAATAACTAGGCATATGAAACGCGGGGGAAAAGTTTGGATAAATATATTTCCCGACAAACCTGTTACCGAGAAACCTGCCGAGACAAGGATGGGGAGCGGAAAAGGATCACCCGAATACTGGGTCGCTGTGGTGAAACCGGGAAAAGTTATGTTTGAACTAGCGGGCGTTGCTGAATCTGTTGCAAAAGAAGCATTGCGGCTTGCCTCACATAAATTACCCATAAAGACGAGGATTATAAAACATGTCGTTGGTGGTGAAGCTCGTGAAAGTTAAAGAATTTGTCAATTTTACGGACGGAGAGTTGCAAGAAAAGTTAAAAGAAGCAAGGACTGAGTTATTCAATTTGCGCTTTCAGCTGGCCACAGGTCAACTTGAAAACAATATGAAGATAAGGGAGATTAAAAAGGATATTGCTCGTATTCAAACTGTTTATAGGGAGAGAGAACTAAAGGAACAAAAAGGAGCATAGCAATTTTCATTTGTCGTGATAGATAAATGGAATGGAGGCAAAGATGAGTGAACGTGGGTTACGGAAAATCAGAACAGGAAAAGTGGTAAGTGACAGAATGGATAAGACTATTGTGGTTGTCGTAGAAACATTGGTACGGCATCCACTATATAAGAAAACTATTAAAAAGACGTCGAAGTTTAAGGCTCATGATGAAAAGAATGAATGTCGAACGGGAGATGTTGTAAAGATAGTGGAGACACGTCCTTTAAGTAAAACTAAATACTGGCGAGTGGTCTCTGTTTTGGAAAAGGCTAAATAGTTGGTCTTTCTTCTGGGGAGTGATTGATATGATTCAGCAAGAAACTAGAGTCAAAGCTGCAGATAACACGGGTGCCAAAGAGATGTTATGCATCAAGGTGTTAGGCGGTTCTAGAAAGAGATATGCGAGAGTAGGGGATATAATTGTTGCTACCGTGAAAGAAGCTATCCCCGGTGGGTCGGTAAAGAAGAGTGATATTGTTCGCGCGGTTATTGTTCGGACGAATAAGACAGTAAGGCGACCAGATGGATCTTATATCAGGTTTGACGATAATGCTGCAGTCATTATTGATACTGCGAAGAACCCGCAAGGAACTAGAATCTTTGGCCCGGTCGCGAGAGAATTAAGAGACAAAAATTTTATGAAAATTGTTTCTTTAGCACCAGAGGTATTGTAGGAGAAAGGAGCTTTTTAATGCCTAAGCTTCATGTTAAAAAGGGCGATAAAGTATTGATATCGACCGGAAAAGATAAAGGTAAAAAAGGAAAAATTTTGAGAGTTTTTCCAAGGAAAGAGCGAGTTTTAATTGAGGGCTTGAATTTGATTAAGAAAAACACGCGTCCTACTCAAAAAAATCCTCAAGGAGGAATAATTGAGAGAGAGAGTTCAATCCATGTCTCTAATGTTCAGTTAGTTTGCTCTAGTTGCGGTGCTGTTACAAGAGTTGGAAAGCATGAAACCAATAAAGGCAGAATAAGAGTTTGTAAGAAATGTAAGCAGGATATTGACAAATAAAGTTTATTAGCATTTGTTTTGTAGGAGGTTAAGTTGGCGGAATTAAAGGTTCAGTCAAAAACTAAGAAGAAAGAAAGTAAAACTAAAAAGAGAGTCGTTCCTCGTTTAAAAGAAAAATATAAGGAGGAAATAATTCCTGCGTTTACGAAGGAATTCTCCCTAAAAAATTCCACGGAGACTCCTCGAATTGAAAAGATTGTAATTAATGTGGGAGCCGGTGAGGCTATTCAGAACCCGAAGGCAATTGATCATATAGTCGAGGATATTTCGGTTATTGCTGGTCAGAGACCTATTGTGACTAGAGCTAAGAAATCCATTGCTGGATTTAAGATTCGGCAAGGAAATCCCATTGGTTGTAAGGTTACACTTCGAGGGGATCGAATGTACGAGTTTTTGGATCGTTTGCTGAGCTTGGCTTTACCACGTATACGAGATTTTAGGGGTCTTTCTCCTAAATCTTTTGATGGTCAAGGAAATTTCACTATGGGAATTGATGAACAATTGATTTTTCCGGAGGTTGATTACGATAAGATAGATAAAATTCGTGGGATGGATATAACCATAGTTACAACAGCCAAAGATGACAGGCAAGGGTTTGCCTTGTTAAAATATTTTGGATTTCCGTTTAAGAAAGTTAGTTAAGGGCTTGTAACTAGATTAAGTTTTAAGGAGGCATTGGTGGCAAAAAAATCTCTCATTGCAAAACAAAAGAGAAAACAAAAGTTCGCGGTCCGCGGATACTCGAGATGTACTCGTTGCGGGAGACCGCGGGGTTATTTTAGAAAGTTTAAACTTTGTCGAATTTGTTTAAGAGAACTAGCTCATAAAGGAGAAATCCCGGGGCTTAAGAAAGCAAGTTGGTAAAAAGTATTTAGTTCTGGTTGAGGAGGAAATTTTATGGGAATGACAGATCCTATCGCTGATATGCTTACGAGAATTCGTAACGCAAGTAATGCTTGTCATGATTCTGTTGATGTGCCGGCTTCTAAGATTAAGTCTGAGATAACGAGAGTTTTGAAAGAAGAAGGATACATCAATAGCTACAGGATAAAAAAAGAGAAAGAAAGAGACATCATTCGAATAGATTTGCGTTATAGGAAGAATCATGAAAAGGCAATAACGGGGATAAAAAGGATTAGCAAGCCCGGGTTAAGAGTATATGCAAAAAAAGATACGGTTCCCAAAGTTTTGGGAGGACTCGGAATAGCTATTTTAAGTACGCCTGGGGGAATTGTGACAAATAGGAAAGCCTCTGCTGAAGGAGTGGGCGGCGAAGTTATTTGTTATGTGTGGTAAAAACATTTTCGGGATAGATGGAGGTTTATAATGTCTAGGATAGGGAAGTTGCCTGTGGAAATTCCGACGGGTGTGGAAGTGAAAATTGAAGGAAACACTCTTACGGTAAAAGGCCCTAAGGGAGTTTTGACAAAGACTTTTCCTGATGGTGTAAGTATTTGCAAAGATGAAAATAAACTCAATATTGAAAGAGAATCTGATAGTAAAGAACATAGGTCGTTTCATGGTTTAGTCAGGAGCTTAGTGGCCAACATGGTCAAAGGTGTAAACACGGGCTTCGATAGACAACTTGAGATTGTAGGAGTTGGCTATAAGGCAGCCAAGAAAGGAGATAGCCTTGAACTTCAGGTGGGCTATTCCAACCCGGTGTTGATGAAACTACCGAAGGATGTTGAGGTCGAAATTCCGACGCCAACACGCGTGATTCTTAAAAGTATGGACAACGAAGTGTTAGGTGATTTTGCTGCGAAGATAAGAGCGGTTCGTCCACCAGAGCCCTATAAAGGCAAGGGCATTAGATATGTGGGCGAGCACATTCGTAGGAAAGCCGGAAAGACGGCAAAATAACAGGGTACGTTGGAGGATATTTATGGCGAAAACTTATAAGAAGGTTCTGGCGAGAGGGAAAAGACACAGACGGGTTAGGAAAAAAATGTCGGGAACGCCAGATAAACCGAGGTTATGTGTTTATAGAAGCAATAAGAATATCTATGCTCAAATTATAGATGACACAAAGGGAGTTACTTTAGTGAGTGCCTCTTCTTTGGATAAGGAGCTTAAAGAGAAGTTTCCAGAAGATAGAGTAAATATTGAGGTAGCCAGAGAAGTGGGAGTGTTGATAAGCAAGAAGGCAAAGAAGAAAAAAATTAAAGAAGTTATCTTCGACAGAGGGGGCTATCTTTACCACGGTAAAGTAAAGTCTTTAGCGGAGGCAGCTCGCGAAGGTAGCCTAAAATTTTAAAGAAGGAGGATATTTAGTGGCGAGAATCAATCCAGATCAATTAAGCCTGGAAGAGAAAGTTGTATATACAAACAGGGTTGCCAAAGTGGTGAAGGGTGGGCGCAAGTTTAGTCTCACTGCGTTGGTTGTTGTTGGTGATGGCAATGGGCATGTTGGTGTTGGTTTGGGAAAAGGTAAAGAAATTCCAATTGCCATTTCAAAGGCTGTTCAAAAAGCCAGAAAGAGTTTGATTGAGGTTCCTTTAGTTGATTCCACCATACCTCATGTCATTCTCGGAGAAGCCGGAGCAGGAAAGGTGCTTTTAAAACCTGCAGCCAAAGGAACAGGTATCATTGCGGGTGGTCCTATTAGAGCTGCTTTGGAATTAGCGGGCATAAAGGATGTTTTGGCTAAATCACTGGGTTCGAGTAATGCAATCAATATGGTTCGTGCAACCATGAACGGCTTGGAAAATTTGAAGAGAGTTGAGGACGTTGCCGCGATGAGAGGTAAATCCGTTGAAGAGATTCTTGGGAGGTAAACGTGGTAAAACTTAAGATAAAACAAGTGGGAAGTACAATAGGAAGAAATAAATCACAGAAACAGACTGTTCGTGCCTTAGGACTTAAACGTATAAACGATGTTGTTACTAAGGATGATACTCCGGAAATTAGAGGAATGATAAATAAAGTTTCACACCTCTTAGAGGTTGAGAAAGTTGATTAGTCCAATTTGTGTTGGAGGAAAGATAAATGGAGATTCATAATTTAAAACCAGCAAGAGGTTCGTCGAAAAAAGAGAAAAGAGTTGGGAGGGGCGAAGGTTCCGGTCGTGGAAAGACTTGTGGAAGAGGCCAGAAAGGACAAAAATCTCGCTCAGGGAAAGGCCCAAGACTTGGTTTTGAGGGCGGTCAGAATCCCCTTCAAAGAAGGCTTCCAAGGTTACCGGGTTTTAAAAATATCTTCAGGAAAGAATATGCTGTTGTAAATATTGATAAACTAGATACGTTTAAGAGCGGTTCGATTGTTAGCCCTGAAAAATTATACGAAAAGAAGATGGTTAGAAAGAAAGGTATTTTAATTAAAGTTTTAGGCAGAGGGGAAATTACAAAACCGCTTACCGTTAAAGCAAATTCATTTAGCAAAACTGCTGTTGATAAAATTGAGAAAGCTGGCGGGAAGGTTGAGGTAGTCTAATGTTTAAAGCTCTACGGAATGTTTTTAAAGTCCCCGATTTAAGGAAGCGTATCTTGTTTACCCTGCTTATTATAGCTATTTATCGGTTTGGTTGTTTTGTGCCCGTTCCTGGAATTGATATTGGTGTCATAAAGGAGCTATTTAAGCAGTTTGCTGAGAAGGGAAACGTGTTCGGGTTCATGGATATTTTTGCGGGGGGAGCACTTTCTAACTTTGCCGTATTTGCCCTCGGAATAATGCCTTACATTACTGCTTCAATCATTATGCAGTTACTGACCATAGTAATTCCAAAGCTGGGGGAATGGGCAAAAGAGGGAGAATCGGGTCAAAAAAAAATAACTCAGTGGACGAGATATATGACTTTAGGCCTGGCAATAGTTCAGTCGATGGCCACAACCGTATTTGTCGATCGCCAATTAAATTTAGGCCTTTCGCTAATGAACAGGTTTTTAGTCATTGTAACCTTGGTGGCTGGGACTGTTTTGATAATGTGGCTCGGTGAACTGATAACCCAAAAGGGAATTGGCAATGGGATGTCTATCATAATTACGGTGAGTATTCTTTCGAAATTTCCCGAAGCGGTAATTCAAACGTTTCAGATCGTTAGTCCATATCTTATCGTATTGTTGGCTGTTGTTATTATACTTGTCTTTATTGCCATTGTTGTTATAGAAAAAGGACAACGAAGAATTCCTGTTCAATATGCAAAGCGTGTAGTTGGAAGGAAGATGTATGGGGGGCAGAGCACATACATTCCTCTCAAAGTTAATCAGTCGGGAGTAATCCCAATTATCTTCGCGGCTTCGGTTTTGATGTTTCCCGCAACGCTTGCTCAATTTTTCCCGACGAAGACATTCCAAATCATATCAAATTTTTTGGTACCTACTTCTCCGGTGTATATGACAATTTATGGTCTTTTAATTATCTTTTTTTCCTACTTCTATACGGCGGTGACTTTCAACCCAATCGATATTGCGGATAATGTGAAAAAATACGGCGGGTTTATTCCCGGCGTTAGGCCAGGAAAGCCTACGGCTGTCTACCTGAACAATATTTTAAATAGAATCACACTCCCGGGTTCAGTTTTCTTGGCTCTGATTGCTCTTCTTCCCACAGTAATAATGGCAACATTAAACGTTCCTTTCTTTAAGCATTTTGGCGGAATTTCTCTCTTAATTATAGTGGGCGTCTCTTTGGAAACGGTGCAGCAGCTTGAATCTCAACTCTTGATGAGACACTATGAAGGATTTCTTAAGTAGAAGAGTTGGCTCAGCTTAATTTTTTTGAGGAGAACAAAAAAAATGAATTTAATTTTACTTGGAGCACCTGGAGCAGGGAAAGGTACACAGGCGAAATTTATAGCGGAAAAATATGATATTCCTCATATCTCAACTGGTGATATGTTAAGATCAGCTGTTATAAACGAAACAGAACTTGGAATTAAAGCTAAAGAGTATATGGACGGAGGCGAGCTCGTACCGGATGAGGTGGTCGTGGGAATCGTCAAGGAACGTCTGTTAGAAAAAGATTGTGAAAAAGGTTTTATCCTGGATGGTTTTCCACGCACGGTTGTTCAGGCTAATGTTTTAAAAGAAGCGCTTGCCCAAGCTGAAAAAAGGGTAGACGTGGCTCTAAACATAGAAGTGAGTGAAGAAGAGCTAGTTAAGCGGCTTACGGGTCGCAGGAGTTGCAAAAATTGTGGGAAAATATACCATGTTTTTTTCACTCCTCCAAAGAGTAAGGGTTTGTGTGATGTTTGTGGTAAAGAGCTTTATCAACGGGACGATGATACCGTTGAAACCGTTAAGAATAGACTCAAAGTTTATCGGGACCAAACAGCTCCGTTGATAGGTTACTATCGGAACAAGGGAACATTAAAGACCGTAGATGGGAAGAAATCCGTTGCTGACGTAGAGCGCTCTGTGATTTTGTTGCTCAAGGATGTGGAATGATTATTATTAAGTCGTCCGACGAGATAGAGCGGGTACGTGAAGCCGGAAGGATTGTTGGAAAGGTCTTTAAGAAAATTGAAAACTTTATAGAGCCCGGTATGACGACGACCGAAATCGATAATATTGTTAGGTCGACCATCGAAAGGTTGAAAGGTCGGCCTGCGTTTAAAGGTTATAAGGGGTTTCCCGCTTCGACTTGTATTTCGATTAACGAAGAAGTTGTTCACGGAATTCCTGGTCCGCAAAAGATTAGGTTAGGCGATATCGTTAGCGTAGATATAGGCGTTGAATACCAAGGTTACTATGCTGACGCGGCTGCAACATTCTCCATAGGCAAAATTTCTGAGCAAGCAAGCACTCTTATTAATGTGACTCGCAAAGCTCTTTCGGCCGGGATTGAAGAGTGTGTTGTCGGAAATAAGCTTTATGATATCTCTTATGCCATTCAAAAGGTAGCAGAAAGTGCGGGTTTTTCCGTTGTCCGAGATTTTGTAGGGCATGGAGTCGGATCCAAATTGCATGAAGACCCTCAAATTCCAAACTATGGTCTTCCAAATCAAGGTCCAACCTTAAAAGTGGGGATGATATTTGCTCTTGAGCCGATGGTAAATGTTGGTGATTACCGCGTAAAAACTTTGGAAGATAAATGGACCGTTGTGACTTTTGATGGAAGTCTATCAGCTCATTTTGAGCATACTGTAGTGGTGACACCGGAAGGTCCGGATATTTTAACTTTCTGGTAGACTTAAGGTTATATTTTTGTTATAATTCGCTTTTGTGGCTTGAAAGTAATGAAAGGTAAGGGTCTATTTTGGTGGCCAACAAGGAAGAAACAATTGAGGTAGAAGGAAAAGTTGTAGAAACTCTACCAAATGCCATGTTCCGAGTGGAGCTTGAGAATGGGCACGTGGTTTTAGCTCACATTTCTGGAAAGATGAGAATGCATTATATTAGAATTCTTCCGGGAGACAAAGTTACTATGGAGCTTTCTCCTTATGATTTGAACAGAGGACGCATCACATACAGACATAAGTGAGAACGAGCAGGGAGATTTTGTTATGAAGGTTAAACCATCAGTGAAAAAAATTTGTGAAAAGTGCAAGATTATAAAGCGAAAAGGACGCGTGCGGGTTATTTGTCAAAACCCGAGGCATAAACAACGGCAAGGATAAATTGGCATATTCGTTAATTTTAGATGGAGGTAAGGTAATTGGCACGAATTGCGGGCGTAGATTTACCAAGAGAGAAGAGGGTAGAAGTTGGTCTAACTTATATATATGGAATAGGAATATCTAGGGCCAACGAGATTTTGGAGGCAACTGGAGTAGGCAAAGAAACCCGGGTTCGCAATCTAACTGAGGAAGAGGTTTCACGGTTAAGAGAGTATATTAATAAAAACTTCCAAATTGAGGGAGATCTTCGTCGTGAAGTGTCTCAAAATATCAAGCGGTTAATGGAAATAGGTTGTTATAGAGGTCTTCGCCATAGAAGAGGTCTTCCTGTGAGAGGTCAACGTACACACACCAATGCAAGGTCACGGAAGGGTCCGCGAAGAATCGTAGGGGCAAAAAGAAAGAGTATGTAGTAAGAGAAAGGGAAGGCAAGTAATTGGCGAAAAAAAAGATTTCAAAAAGCAGGGTTAAACGTAAGGAAAAAAAGAATATTGCATATGGAGCTGCTCATATTAAGTCAACTTACAATAATACAATAGTTACGATAACTGATTCCGACGGAAATACTATTGTTTGGGAAAGCGCTGGTAGTGTAGGATTTAAAGGCTCCAGAAAAAGTACTCCTTTTGCTGCGCAAATGACGGCGGAGAGCGCTGCAAGGAAGGCTAAAGAACATGGTATGAGAAAAGTTGAAGTTTTTGTTAAAGGTCCCGGAGCGGGAAAAGAAACAGCGGTGAGAACGCTTCAAGCTGCTGGCTTGGAACTTGGTAATGTGAATGATGTTACTCCTGTTCCACACAATGGATGTCGACCCAAAAAGAGAAGAAGAGTTTAAGGAGTTAAAATATGGCTAGGTATACCGGTCCAGTTTGTAAATTATGTCGAAGAGAAAAGGAAAAGCTTTTTTTGAAGGGCGAAAGATGCCTTACTGATAAGTGCGCTATGGAGAGGCGTCCTTATATTCCCGGCGAGCATGGGAAGAGGTTTTCCAAACCATCTCAATATAGTAACCAATTAAGAGAAAAACAGAAAGCAAAACGAATTTACGGAGTGCTTGAAAAGCAATTTAGGCGCTATTACGACATAGCGGCTAGGCAAAAAGGTATAACTGGTGAAAACCTTTTGAGAGTTTTGGAAACCAGGTTAGATAATGTGGTTTATCGTTTGAGCTTCGCTGCATCTCGCGCAGAGGCTCGTCAATCGATTAAACATGGTCACATTATGGTTAACGGCCAAAGGGTTAATATTCCGTCATATAGAGTTAAGCAAGACGATGTCATCGGCTTAACAGAGCATGGCTCTAAAGTTGAGAGGATTAAAGAAAGTCTCAAGTCGGCTAGCAAGGCAGAACTTCCTTCTTGGCTTGAAATAGATAGCAAGGCTGGTGTCGGAAAAGTTTTAGGCATACCTACTTGTGAGCAAATTGACACCTCAATAAAAGATAAGCTCATAGTGGAGCTTTACTCTAAATAATAAGTTTACGTAAGTGCTGCAAGGAGGCATTGTTGTATGATAGATTTTCTTAAGCCGCATATTAGTGTTGAAGCAAAGAATGATTTTAACGCAATCTTTACCATAGAGCCCCTAGAAAGAGGGTTTGGTTATTCTTTAGGTAATTTTTTACGGCGAGCGCTTCTCTCTTCTCTACCCGGAGCCGCTGTGACATCGATAAGATTCGAGGGTGTTTCACATGAATTCTCGACTATTCCTGGGGTGAAAGAAGATGTTATGGACATAGTTCTTAATGTAAAAGAAATTGCTCTAAAATCTTATTCGGAAGAGCCGGTAACTTTAAAGCTTAAAGCGAAAGGGCCAAAAAAGGTTAAAGCGGGAAATATCAAATGTCCCAGTGATGTTGAAATAATCGATACAGATCAGCATCTAGCTACGTTGAGTAAGGGCAGCAAGCTTGAGATGGAAATGGTGGTTGAAAATGGTCGCGGATATGTTTCGGCTGAAAAAAATAAAAAGTCGTCGATGCCCATTGGAGTAATACCGATAGATTCGATTTTTTCACCCATAAAGAGAGTCACGTTTACGGTAGAAAATACCAGAGTTGGGCAACGTACCGATTATGACAAACTTCAGCTTGAAGTAGAAACGAAAGGTAGCTTGACTGCGGATGAAGCCGTAAGTTTAGCCGCAAAAATTATGAATGAGCATATGGATTTGTTTATAAATCGTGCACCCGAAAAGGCGGAAGGCACGATTTTTGAAGTCGAAGAGGAAGAAGTAGAGAGTTTTCTTGACGCGGCAATAGAGGATTTGGATTTCTCGGTCCGCTCTTATAATTGTTTAAAGAGACATGATATCAATACATTGCAGCAATTATCAGAATGCACTGAAGGTGATTTGATAAATATTCGCAATTTTGGGGCTAAATCGATTCAAGAAGTACGAGATAAGTTAGAATCTCTTAATCTTAGTTTGGCAAAGGAGTAGTGATTTATAAATGCGGCATCGAAAGAAAGGGAGAAAATTAGGAACTGATGCCAGCCATCGAAAATCTTTGTTGGTAGGGTTAACAAAGGGAATAATCGACCACGAGAAGATAAAAACAACAGAGGCTCGTGCAAAAGAAGTTAGAACTATGTTGGATAAAGTAATAACCTTGAGTAAAAAAGGAGATTTACATTCTCGCAGGCAAGTTCTTGCTTTAATAAACGATAAGGCCTTAACCGACAAACTTTTTACAGAGATTGCTCCGCGTTTTAGCGAGAGAAATGGTGGCTATTCAAGAATTTTGAAGATTGGGCCGAGACAAGGTGACGCTGCACTGATGGTCATAATCGAGTTGGTTTAAAATCGGTTACCAATCCATAAAAATATGTTATTTTAAAGCAAAAGCTGAATAGCTTTTGCTTTATTATTAGTGCTATAAACCACCGGTTTATCTGGTCTACCTACTGGTAGGCACATCTTCCCTGCTCATTCGACTCTCACAGTGCGAAAAGTTTCTTTTTCGTGGGTTGGATAACAACTCCGGATTGCCTGCCTACGCCTATGATGCCGTTAGACATTGGCGGGCAGGTGGAGGGTCGCTGTCTACCCAACCCACCCGGGTTATAAAAAAACAAAGTGCAGAAAACTAATGACTATTGATTTCTGGTTTTAAACTGATTTTTCGGATAATCTACCTGCCTAGGAACGATATGGCATTTAAATCTTTTTTGGTCGGCTGCACAGTCACCTTATGAGCAACCCACCCGGATTTAAAAAATAAAAACAAGAGACAGCTTCGGCTTATATTTTCTGAATAACCTATTTACCCCTGCCTACCCTGCCTGCCGGCAGGCAGGGTAGGCAGGGCGCCTAAAAATGATATGGCAATAATAGCTGTTGGGGTTGGAATTGAAAATTCTTATTTTTACATTATCGTTTTTATGTTTTCATTTTTATTTCTTAATTTAAAGGGGCTGATGGCTGCTTTAAAGGCTTTTTTGATTTTCCTGGTGGCTGATAGCTGGAGGCTGGAAGCTATTTTAAATGATATAATATCCAGGTACTGGTTGACGATTTAACTAAAATAAGGCCCACAGCGGGCAAGATACCGCTTGCATCAGGGGTAGGAAAGCTACCCCGATGACATTGGAGTGCTAATTTACTTTTGAGGTCACATAATGATTAAAATTTCAAACCTTACCCATGCTTATAAGCAAGCCGACCACGCGATAGTAGCTCTTGATGACATTTCTCTTGATATCCATGAAGGAGAATTTATTGTCTTCGTTGGTCGGAATGGCTCAGGAAAATCAACTCTGGCAAAACATTTAAACGGCCTTTTAACTCCAACAAAAGGAACCGTTGAGGTCGACGGAATGGGAACTCATCTTGAAGAAAATCTTTGGAAGGTTAGGCAACGGGTGGGTATGATATT
The DNA here is from genome assembly GCA_030614255.1 of Actinomycetes bacterium. Taxonomy (GTDB): domain Bacteria; phylum Actinomycetota; class Aquicultoria; order UBA3085; family Oleimmundimicrobiaceae; genus JAUSCH01. The sequence continues at coordinate 13,347 of JAUWKI010000014.1, read as the reverse complement.
TCAAAATCCCGATAACCAGATCGTTGCTACCATAGTTGAAGAAGATGTTGCCTTTGGTCCTGAAAACCTCGGAATCCCTCAAGGTGAAATCCGAGAACGCGTGGATGATGCTCTAAAAAGCGTTCATATGCTCGAATACGCTCGTTTTGAGCCACATCTTCTTTCAGGTGGACAGAAGCAACGGGTGGCCATTGCCGGAGTGCTTGCCATGAAGCCCAAATATCTGATTCTGGATGAGCCCACTTCGATGCTTGACCCTAGAGGCAAAAGAGAAGTCCTCGAAACCATCCGCAAACTAAATAGCGAACAAGGGGTGACGGTCGTGTTAATAACCCATTCTATGGATGAAGCCATTTATGCTGACAGAGTCGTAGCCATGGATTGTGGGAGCATTGTCTTAGATGCTCCTCCACGTGAGTTTTTTGACGAAACCAAACTACTGAAAGAAATTGGGATAAATCTGCCCCCGGCTGCTCTTTTGAGTCGGGAGTTAAAAAAGGAAAGCTACGATTTAAAGAAGGCGCTAAGCATTGAAGAATTGGCAGGCACTTTATGCTCATTAAACTAAAGAACGTTAATTTCACTTATATGTCGAATACGCCTCTAGCACAAAGGGCTCTTGAAAACGTTAGTCTCTCCATAAGTGCTGGAGAATTTGTGGGTTTAATTGGTCCCACCGGTTCTGGCAAATCTACTCTTGTTCAACATCTAAATGGGTTGCTTGAACCGCTTGAAGGCGAGGTTTTAATCGAGGGTAAAAAGATAGGTGGGGAAATAAGTCCTCTCTTGGTAAGACAGAAAATTGGATTGGTTTTTCAGTTTCCCGAGAGTCAACTTTTCGAAGAGACAGTCTTTAAAGATATTGCTTTTGGTCTGCGCAATTTGGGTTATCCGGATGATGAAATTGAGGGAAGGGTTCGGAAGGCGCTTGCGATGGTTGGGCTCGATTATTTTGAATTTAAAGACCGCTCCCCTTTTACTTTGAGCGGTGGGGAGATGAGGCGAGTTGCCATAGCTGGTGTTTTAGCTATGAATCCATCTTGTCTAGTGCTGGATGAACCAACCTCTGGTCTTGATTCCATTGGAACTCGTGAAATTATATCTCACCTTGAGCGATTGAATAGAGAGGAAGGTTTGACTATCATTTTAATCTCTCACGACATGGACGAAGTTGCCCATCTGGCTAGCCGTGTAATTGTTATGAATGAAGGCAAGATAGAGTTTGATGACTCTCCGAGGAGGGTTTTCTCTCAGAAAAGCGATCTGTTAAAGATTGGGCTTGATATTCCACAGTTCACTTCTCTGCTTTTTATGCTCAAAGAAGGCGGTCTCGATGTCCCGCTGGCTCTGTTTGAATTAAACGAGGTTAAAAATGCTATTGTTTCAGCCCTTGAAAGGAGATTTTCTTGAAGACATTTTCAAGGTTAACGATAGGTCAATATTATCCCGGGGAATCTTTTATACACAGAGCCGACCCTCGTTTAAAAATCGTGCTGTTATTGTCGATTTTGGTAACCCTCTTTATCTTAAGTAATTTTTTGGGCTTTTTTTACCTGTTCCTCTTTTTTCTGGTGGCTATAGTAGTAGCGAAGATTCCTTTTTCTTGGATATTAAGGGGATTAAGGCCCCTCATTTACATAATACTTTTCACACTCATCATTCATTTCTTTTTCACGGCTGGCGAACCCATCGCCCGGTTTGGTCCTTTTGTTGTGACGGAAGAAGGATTTAAAAACGGATTATTGCTTTCCGTTCGGTTTATCCTACTGGTCGTCGGGGCATCACTTCTCACTTTCACAACGAGTCCGATTGAATTAACCGACGGAATAGAGTATCTCTTAACTCCCTTAAAAAGAATTAAAGTTCCTGCCCATGAGCTTGCGATGATGATGACGATTGCTTTGAGGTTCATCCCGACATTGCTTTTGGAGACGGATAGAATAATGAAAGCTCAGATTTCAAGAGGAGCCGATTTTGAATCGAGAAACCTCTTAAGAAGAGCAAAAAACCTCATCTCTCTGTTGGTTCCGCTTTTCATTGGAGTATTTAGGAGAGCCGATGAGCTGGCTTTGGCGATGGAGTCTCGTTGTTATCGTGGAGGGGAAGGGCGAACTCGACTGCGGGTTTTAACGATGCGAGGCAAGGATTGGATGGCAGGAATGGCAACAATTCTGTTTTTATTGTCGGCCATCTATATCGGAAGATTGTGATGCGCAACATAAAACTGGTTTTGCAATACAGTGGCAAAAATTATAATGGATTTCAAATTCAGCCCAACCAGCCAACAATTCAGGGCGAGATTGAGAAAGCTTTAAGCACGCTCTTGCGTGAGAAAATATCGGTCATTGGCTCTGGTAGAACGGATGCCGGTGTTCATGCTCTTTGTCAGGTGGTTAACTTTGAAACGGATTCCGATGTCTCACCTTATCATCTGCGGTGGTCAGTCAATGCTTTGCTTCCCCCGGATATAGTAGTTGTCGAAGTTTGTGAAGTTGACGAGGAGTTTGACGCGAGACGCGATGCTATTTCGAGAGAGTACCATTACTTCATTTTAAATAGAAAGTATCCCAGCGTTTTTATTCCCGATTTTTGTTATTTTCTGGCAAGACCTTTGAATTTAGTTTCTATGCGGGAAGCTGCGGACAAGTTCTCAGGAACCCATAATTTTTCTTCTTTTTGCGTATGTAAAGGATGGAGAGATGAAAGTTATGTTAAAACCATTCAAGAAATAGAGTGTTCGAAGGATGATCGGGGTTTAATAAAGATTAGAACTAAAGCAAACTCTTTTTTGCATCATATGGTGAGATACATCGTTGGTACGTTGATTCAGGTTGGTTTAGGCAATTTGGAGCCCGAAGAGGTCCCTAAGATTTTTGAGAGGAAAGAGACGGTTAGTTGTCTAGCTCCTCCTCAAGGACTTATCCTCGTGGATGTCAAGTATCCCTAGATTAGGCGGTAGCGTATTCAAATTAAAGACTAAAAATGAAAAAATAAAAACTACCTGCCTGCCCTGCCTGCCGGTAGGCACGGCGGTAGGCACGGTATAGAAAAATTTAAAATGTTAAAAACAGCCCCTGAGATCAGCTTTTTAGTTCAGCCCTTAAAACCAGCCTTTTTAATTGTCATTCTTCATTCTTCGTTTTTCATTCTTAATTTGGCTATAAGCTATCTGCTATCTGCTACTTTACCCTTTACCCCATACCCTCAGTTATTTACTTCACATTCAATCTCACTTAGCAGGGGAATCAGTATCGCTATCGAATAAGATTTATGGACACACAAATAACGAGAGGAGATAAAAGAAATGAAAAAGATTCTTTTTCCAACCGATGGCTCAAAAACAGCTGAACGAGCTCGGGAGTTTGCGGTCGATATTGCCAAGGCAACGTCAGCTGAGATTATCGTTTTAAGTGTTGCACCGACACCGTCAACTCTATCTGGATTTCAGCCGGCGGTAGCGGGGCGGTTTGAGGATGAAATGAAAAAAGAGATGTTGGAGATTGCCAAAGCTGCCAAGAAGAAGATACTGGATGAAGATGTTAAAGCAAGCTGCAAAGTGGAAGTGGGTGCTCCGGACGACAAGATAGTTAAGTTGGCGGACAAGGAGAAAGTCGATGCGATTGTTATGGGTACTCATGGAGTAACGGGTCTTGCCCGTGTATTTATAGGAAGCGTGGCCGACCGTGTAGTTAGAAAAGCATCTTGTCCGGTTATTTTGGTTCCCGCAAAAGATCTTCCTTAAAATATTTATCAGCTTACTTACCAAATTTTTGCCGGGGTCTCATTGAAGGCAAACATTCTGTCTGTTAGCTTCCGGGAGGTTTAATGAAGTTAGGGATTATAGCCGATACACACGAGAATATGCCCATGATTGCCAAGGCCGTTGACCTTTTCAATGCTGAGAAGGTCGATTTAGTTCTTCACGCGGGCGATTTTATTTCCCCAATAACCGCGAAAGGGTTTAAAGGGTTAAAGATGAAGATGATTGGGGTATTTGGCAACAACGATGGCGATAAGCTCTTTTTGCTTGAAAAGTTCCAAGGTATTGGTGAAATACACGAGGATTATTGCGAATTGGAGATAGACGGTAAAAAGGTTGCTTTAATGCACCAGCCCAAATTTCTCGATAGCTTAATTGCTGCCGCAAAGCATGACTTGATAGTCTACGGCCATACCCACGAGGTGGACATTCGCGAAGGAAAACCCTTAGTGGTAAATCCCGGAGAATGTGGCGGATGGCTTACCGGAAAATCCACAGTCGCAATCGTCGATACCAAAATCATGAAAGCCCAAGTTTTTAATTTAGGCGATGGTCTTTGATGAAGTGGTTGTTTTGTGAGGTATGCTAATTTAGGAGATATGCTCAGATGAGGGAACGAAGAAAGGGAGGAACAAGGAATGAAAAGCAGAGAGGTTGGGACTTCAATGAAGGAAAAGAGACGGTGTGTGATGTGGGAGAAGATGAACAAATGGTTAAAAATGGCGTTTCTGGCGGTTCCACTAATCGGAGCCGGATACTTCTTCGGGAGAATGTGCAGGCAAGTCGGCCAGGTCTATGAGTTAATACTTTCTCCCTCCTGGGAACTCCTGAATCTGATGTTGTGGTTCCTGCTGGCTCTGGGTGCTGTAGCAGTGACCGCTGGTGTGGTAGCTGCGCTGCTGCGGCCTGTGTGGGTCGGAATTATCGCTTTTGCTCTCTCCGGGCTGACTATACTCCTGGGCTGGCAGGTGACAGTGGGCAGTGGCGTTCTGGTCCTGGTGTACCTTCTCGCTGCATCCCTTTATACCGTGGGCATAGCCAGGGAGCTAAAGGCGCGAATCAGATTCTCTGTGCGTCCTATCAGTGAAGGCCAGGGTATGTTGCTGATGGTTCTTATCCTTGTGGTCTGTGGCAGTCTATATCTCGGCTGTGCAGCGCACATTGAGCGAGAAGGGTTCTCTGTGCCTGAGTCCTACACTGAGATGTTCATGGAACAGATGGGGGAGCGAATCGAAGCCCAAACGCCAGCGGAGGAGCGTCAGGAAGAAGAGGCTAAATTCAGGGATGAATTCCGGACCGGTATAGACGAGTTCTTTGAGCACACAGTGAAACCATATGAGCGGTTCATTCCATTGGCCATTGCTATCGGCTTGTTTATGCCTCTATTGACTATCACTCGACTGCTGGCCCTGGTGCCGATTGTAATCCTGAGCGTTATCTTTCGCTTGTTTACAGCGCTGGGCATAACAAAGGTGGTTAGCGAGACGCAGGAGGTGCAGGAGCTGGTCATTAGTTGAGTTTTCCCAGCGTAATAGTCCAGAGATTGGATAACCCCTTATATGAAGGCAAAGATTTTTAATTTAGGCGAGGTTAAGTTAAAAAAATAGGGGTCAGGTTTTGCAATATAACATTCTTAGGTTATAAATGACCCCAAAACTAATTTGCCTTGAAGGAGAAGTTTATTTTTACTAGAAATTAATTAATATCATGGAATTCGGCATGTTGATTGTTAACCATAATTTGTTTTCGCGATTCTTATGTTCTTGAGTGGTAAAAATGGATAATGACTAAGAAAACTATAGAAGAGATTGTAAAATTAGAAAAGCAGAGAAGAGTAACATTACACTGTCCGAATTGTAGCTATTTTGGGTTAATGGATATTAAGGCAAAAATTAGAGTAGAAAAAAAGATCCACTACTATCTTTGTTGTCCAAAATGCAGTCAAACCTTCAAACAAATTGGGAGACCTTATAATTTCTGGCGAGATGTCAAGAAAAACTACAATCTCAGCCATGAGGAACTTCGTACTATGCAAAAACAGTTATTACGTAAATTTTTTAAGGATGGTGAGCTTAAGGCTAAACAGACATCCAAAACGATAGAAATCGGCGATTTAGTATTTATCAAGTCCAAAAAATCTAAAGATTAGAAAAATAGATCTACAAAAAACAAAACTCAACTCTCTCCTTAGTGAGGAAAGGTTAAAAGGTGATTTGTTATGGAAAAGACTTACTCCTATCAAGAGAGGAAACTGCTATTTTACATATTTATGGGAATTTTCTTCCTATTTTCATTTCTGCTCTTTCTTGCGGCACGGGCAGCGATGGGTTCAGGTCCCTTTCTCATCGAAATAGGGATGAACACTTTTGTGATAATTCTCCCAGTGCTCGCTGCAGTCGCCTTCATATACCCTTTTGTGGTGTACCCATACACTGCCATAAGGGAGATTGTTTTCAGTAAAGAAGGCATTCTCCTCAAACGAAAGTTCCGGCCGATTACCATTAAAAAGGTAACGGGTTTGGACATCCATAAGGCGCCTATTGGAGGACGGGAGAAATCAATAACCATAACGGGTTTAGCCCCAGACGGGAGAAAAATCCGCAAGACTATTATGAGGCCGTTTGGGGGCGACGTAGGAAAAAAATGGGAGGAGTTCAAGAAAGACCTCCAGGAAATCAAATCGAAATAGATCAGACCCAGGTCTTGCAATATCATTAAAACAGCTGCCAGCCATCAGCCTCTTTAAATTAAGAAATAAAAATGAAAATATAAAAACGATAATGTAAAAATAAGAATTTTCAATTCCAACCCCAACAGCTATTATTGCCATATCATTTTTAGGTGTAAAAATAGGTTGTTCAGGGAATAAGCCGAAGCTGTCTTTTGTTTTTAGTTTTTCCAACACCCAGGTGGGTTGTTTCTAGGCGACCCTCCAGAGGCGGGCAGGCATATGAGAGCGCCGATGAACAATCGACGAGGCGGGGTTTCGACCGAAGGTAACTCGGACATTTTAATAGTTCACCAATAGTTTGTAGCTTACCCATAAGGGATTGAAACTTATCATCAGAGAACCTGCTGCTATTCTCATTTTACTTCATTTTTCTTCTCTCAGTTAGCCCTCTTATGAGAACTGCCAGCCCAGCAATTATAACCAAAGGTAATGCTCCTATGGCTGCTGTAAGGGTAACATCCAACAACTTCTCATCTCCAAGAATTACTCTTGCTCCAACAAGCTGATTGGCGTCAACTATTTTTCCCGTCTAACGACAATTATTTTTCCCGTTGTATCGCTAGGTATGTAATGTCTCTAGCGACGATTAACAACAGCTGCTTTAAGTTTACCCTTCACCTCCTTTTTGCTTATTTTGTGAATGTTCAAGCCGATAGCTTGATACGTTAAGTTCCAGGATAACACTGTGGTGTACAAGCCGATCAATTGCCGCAGCAGTTGTCATTGGGTCTTTAAATATTGCTTCCCACTTGGAGAAGGCAAGATTGCTGGTAAGCATAATACTTGCTCTCTCGTAGCAATCAGCTAGAAGCGTAAAAAGGACCTCCATTTCTTCCCGGCCCTGCTGCACATAGCCAATGTCATCGATAAGAATTGCATCGTATTTAGAGAGTTTTTTTAGTGCTCTTTTAAGTTTTAGATCCCGCTTTGCTACAAGGAGGTCTTGTACAAGCAAAGAGCAGGTAGCAAAAAGAACTCTCTTGCCTTGATAGATGAGTTCTTGGGCAATAGCGCACAAGAGATGGCTTTTGCCGCTCCCAGGATTACCAAATGCCAAAATATTTTCTTTGCGGTCTAAAAAGGAACCCTCTTTTAATACGCTTACCTGGTGGCGTACTTTCATAGGAAGCCGACTTATATCAAAGTTTTCAAAGCTTTTCTCCAGAGGCAGTCTTGATTCTCGAAGAAGCCGCGCTATCCGATTTTTCCAACGTTCTTCAATTTCTCTTCCTAAAAGTTCTTCGAGGTATTCCTCGTAACTTGAGCACACCTGCCTGGCTGCATCTGCTTGGGGCTTGTAGCACTCTCGTATTGTTGGAAGATGTAGCTCTTTTAAGTGTGCAATAACTGCAACATTGGTTGTCATTTCTAGATCACCGCCTTGCAAAGAAGTGCGTCATAGGTCTCTAGTTCAACGGTAGCCACGGCTACTTCTGTAAATAAGGGAGGGTCACCTAGCGATAGCCGTTCCTTGATAGTGTTCTTAGATATTATAGCTTCACCTTCAATAAGGTACTTTAGGGCCTCATTTACTTGTGTTTCGCCTTCGTAGGCAGCCAAGTAAAGAATATGCAAGTATTCCTTGTTGGCCCGTGTGGGTCTTTGCTCTTTAAGCAGATCGTAAGCAATCCTAAAATTGCTAGTTGGAAAAAGAGCCTCTCGGTAGCGGTAGTTTTCAAACGCACCAGGTTTTCTCACCAACCAGTCGATGATATGGCGGTAATTTATCAAGTAGTTATGCTCACCTCGAAGACGAGGAAGACGTTCGACACAACGCTGGGCATACCATATATCGATGTGGGAAACATAGATTCTTACCTCAACAGTCTCGCCAATTAGTCTGCTATGTACCGAGTAGGTATTGTGAGAAACACGAACGGTGCTGCTTGGGCCAACTTTTACCTTTGCGCGCTTACAGATATCAAGGCGGGTTTTAGGCAGTCTTCTCACTACCTTAAGCTCCTCTTCAAGGCGATTCTGTCTGCCGGCGTTAAGCTGCTTGAAGAGTTCTTTTAAGAACTTTACGTATTCTGTGCGACTCTTAAAGTCTCGACTGCCCCGTAGCATTAAAGCTTGATCAAGAGCCTTTTTAAAGCGGTAGTGTCTTTGTTCAACATCACCGTTTTCATGGGGTTTGCCTGCCTGAATCTTTCTCCCAGCCATCCCATAGTAATTGAGCAAAGCCTGATATCTTTGGGTAAACTCTTCTGAATGATTCATCTTATGAACCGCGGTCGAGAGTCTATCGGTTTGGTGTTCACCTGGTACACCACCAAGTTCAAAGAGAGCATTTTGCAATCCCTCACTCAAGAACTCAAAGCTTTCCGAAAAGCAGATTGATCCGGTTTCCCAGTTTGAATAAGTGAGGACAAAGTGGTAGATAAGGTGCGGGAACGGCTCACCTGCAATGGTAATAGAAAGGCTTTTCATGTGGGTAAAGTCGGATTGACTTAAAACACCGGGCTTATGCTGTTGGAAAAAGTACACCTCTTTTGGTGGACCTTCAAGAGCCCGCCATATTTTTATCCTTCTTTGCAACGTGCGAATCTGCCCGTCAGAAAATCTACCTGGATATTTTCTCTGTAATACCTCAAAGAGAGTCTTTGCCTCAAGACCAGGGTTGGTCTCTAAGTATTCTTTTACCTCGTCCCATACATCCTCAAAGGGATCTTTTCTTGTCCTCCAGGCATGTTCTGCCTTAACTTCACTTGGCGATTTGCCTATATCTCGCCATTTGCGAGCAGTCTTTTCATTCATTCCCGCTTTATCTGCAGCATTTATCAGAGTCTTTTCCTTCTTCAGCAGTTTCATCAACCTCCTATATTGCTCATCTGTGACCATCCAAGCCCTCCTTGTCGGTGGTGTCTTAGATAGTCTAACCTACTTGCTTAAAACGGGAATTTTAATTGTCGCTGGGCGGTAATTATTATTGTCGTTCATCAACAAGCACTAAGAAGGCAAGTACCGCTACACCAGTAATACCCCATGTACTCTTACCTTGTTTCCTATCTTTCAGCATTGGTAGCACTAACAGCCCGACTAGCAAAGGCATGGTGAACATCCAAGCCCAGCACCTACCTTTAAGTTTTGCCCATAAATAACCCCCATACAGCAAGAAGCCAGCACCAATACCCTGGAATATCAGTAGTGTGCCCCATGATATATACTCCAGTGAATTAAGTGTATTAGAGTAAAAATTTACCAACATGCTCACAATTATAAGAACTGCTATCCACATTTGCTCTCCTTTGAACTCGTATTTGATGGGATTATACCACCTTAACTATTTGGGGGAAGATTAAGGAACGAGTTAGTAGGGTCAGATCTTGTAATGTAACATTCTAATCAGATGATAACAAAAAGCTTGATTTATTTCTTACAGTAAGATATTCTTACAGTAAGGAGGTAAGGATGTTAGCTAAAAAGACTTCAAAAAACCAGATTACTTTGCCAAAGCGGGTGCTTAAAGGGCTTCCTGAGACGGATTATTTTGACATCAAAATTCATGGAGATGAGATTATTTTAAAACCTGTCAAAATAACACCAACCGGTTCTACTCTTAAAGATGTTAGAAAGAAGATAAATTCCCTTGGCCTGAGCGAGAAGGATATCGAAAAAGCTGTTAGATGGGCTCGAAAGGGACAAAGTTGAAAAAGCATCCTAAAAAGGTAGTTCTTGATACAAACATTTTGCTTTCCGCCTTGCTTTTTACCGGCCGCGCCTCGAAAATTACCTCTCTTTTGGAAAACAAAACTATTGTCATGGTGATTTCAAAAGAGATTCTTGAAGAGTATATTCGGGCACTCGCTTATCCCAAGTTTTCTCTCACCGAAGAAGAGATAAAATCTCTTGTAGGCGAGGTTATTTTGCCTCTTGCAAAGACCGTTCGTCCTTCGGAGCTTTTGGAGGAGGTTTGCAGGGACAAAGAAGATGATAAGTTTTTGGCTTGCGCTAAAGCTGCTAAAGCAGACGTTATTGTGAGTGGAGATAAAGATCTTTTGGTGCTAAAGGAGTTTGAAGATATTCCCATCAAGAGCTTAAATGCTTTTCTGGGGGAGTTTGAGGATTAGTCTCCGGCCCTAGCTATTTGCTATGAGCTATCAGCCATAAGCCTCGCCAGAGGCGAGCAGGCATCTGCCATCTGCCAATTGCCATATCATTTTTAGGTGTAAAAATAGGTTGTTCAGGAAATAAGCCGAAGCTGTTTAAGTCAGGCTTATATCCGTCTTGTAACATAGTTAGAAGCTTTGGCTTAAAAAAAGCCAAAGGGAAGGATATAGTTTAGGCTGACGAGTTCTGCAGGCGTCTGAACAACCGTTATTTTGGAACCGTTAAAAAATAATCGGCTGCCCTTCTTTTGCTTCCGTTTTCTTGGGCACGCAAGAAAATGAAGAAAACAGTCTTCTCCTCAAAGTCAAGGTTTTATCACAAAAACCTTGACTTACCGCCTCCTTTTCATTAATATACATAGAGTTTGCTGGTATGCTCTGGCATACTAATTTTTAATTATGGAGGAAAAATGAGAACATATACAGCCAAGCCGGCTGATATAAAGAGAGAATGGCATGTTGTGGATGCAGATGGCGTGCCTCTAGGCAGGTTGGCAAGCGAGGTCGCGCAGCTTATAAGGGGAAAACACAAACCAATCTTTACTCCTCATATGGATACAGGCGATTTTGTGGTAGTGGTGAATGCGGATAAGGTTAAGTTAACCGGTAAAAAACTTGAGCAAAAGAAACATTTTAGCCACTCTGGTTATCCTGGTGGAGTAAAATTGATTACCTATGATGTTCTTATGAAGAAAAAACCGGCTTTTGTGATAAGGAAAGCGGTTAAAGGTATGTTGCCTCATAATAAATTGGGGCGGGTCATGATTAAAAAATTAAAAGTTTACGTGGGGCCAAATCATAATCATGAGGCCCAGAAACCAAAGGTGTACAAGTTGAAGTACGTGAAAGGGGATATAAGTGACGGCCAATAAAGCGGTTGTTTATAGAGGAACGGGGCGGAGAAAAGAGTCAGTCGCTAGAGTGAGACTCGTACCGGGTAATGGCGATTTTAGTGTAAATGGTAAAAATTTAAAGGATTATTTTGGTCGAGAGTCCCTATTTATTATGATTAAGCAGCCTTTTGAAACAACGAGCACAGTTAGCAAGTTTAATGTTATCGCCAGCGTAATGGGCGGAGGTATCTCGGGGCAAGCGGGCGCTCTGAGACATGGAATCTCTCGAGCCCTTCTTGAGGTGAATGAGGATTTTCGAAAAGATCTTAGAAAAGACGGTCTTTTAACAAGAGACCCGCGGGCTAAAGAGCGCAGAAAATACGGGTTTAAGAAGGCTCGTAAAAGGCCACAATTCTCAAAACGATAATCATCTCCGTTATTTAATATCAGCATGCTAATTGTTGATTAGCAGGTTGGGAGTTAAAACAGTAGGGCAGAAAGAAGTTTGCTTTCTGCCCTATTTATTTTTCTTATCAGATTAACCGACTATTGATGACTATGACCATCTTTTATCTTTTTTGAGGTGAATATTTGAGCTATCCTCGTCTGATGATTGATTTAAAAAAAATCGAACATAATTCTCGAGAAATCGTTAAACAATGTCAAGAAAGCGACATAAAAGTAATAGGTGTCACTAAAGGATGTTTGGGTGATCCTAGGGTGGCGCAAGCCATGTCAAATGGTGGGGTTTCCGGGATTGCCGATTCTAGAATTCTCAATTTGAGAAGATTACGTAAAGATGGTTTTGATAACCTCATGATGTTAAGGCAGCCCATGTGTGAAGAGATGGAAGAGGCAGTAAGGTGCTCAGAGGTCGGCTTAATTTCAGATATGGAGGCGGCACCTCTTTTGTCTAAAGAAGCTGCGAAATCAAAGAAGGCATATAGGGTTATTCTTATGGTGGAAATGGGTGATTTAAGGGAAGGGATACTTCCTGAGAACTTATTAAAAGTGGCAGATAAGATTTTGCGCTTAGAACATATAAAACTTTTTGGCATAGGAACCAATGTCTGTCCGTTACCTCTTCGAGATGGCCGTCAAAATTATTTTCAAAAAAAAGCGGCTGATTGCACACAACTTTGTTCCATGCCTACCGGTAAAGATTTGTTGCTCTTAGTCGAACTGGCAAAATCAATAAGAGAGAAATTCGGAATTGAAGTCGAAGTTATTTCCGGAGGGAGTTCGAGTGTCTGGAAACTTGTGGAGACAAAAACGGTTCCTGAGGGAATAAATCAACTTCGCATTGGAGAAGGCATACTTTTAGGGCAAGAAACGACTTCTTTTGAACAAATAAGAGGAACTTATCAAGATGCCTTCGTACTTACTGCTGAGGTTCTCGAGGTAAGGGAGAAGAAACATCTCAAAGGATGGCTCAAACAGGCGGTAATTGCTCTTGGCAAGCAGGATGTGGGAAGCGAAGTATTGAAACCTTGTTTTGACGGGGAAATTTTGCGGGTGAGCGCAGACCACATGGTCATAGATATAAGCAATATCGGTGAACCGGTTTCCCTTGGAGATACTTTGTCGTTTATTCCCACATATTATGCTCTTCAAATGGCCATGATTTCACCGTTTGTATCAAAGGAGTATGTTGAGCATTTGCCTGTAAACGAGCGTTAAGAGTGTGATTTTTACTCGCATTAGGGGATTATGAAGGTTATAATTATACTTTATTCTTTATAAAAAAATTCCTGTTGAATACCACCTAGCTCTGCTGGGTGGATGAAAACAGGACTCGCCCAAGGCGAGAAAAGCACATATAATCTTAAAGTATGAGCTCAGTAAAGAGAACCAGACATACAGTATATGATTTAAAGTATCACTTGGTCTGGGTTCCAAAGTATCGAAAGATGT
>JAUWKI010000022.1 GCA_030614255.1 Actinomycetes bacterium | reverse complement strand
CTCGCAAATCTCCACCTTGACCTCAGCTTGGCGGGAATTTGTTGTGGTTATAAATTTATTTTTTTAGGGAGGTTTAAGGGATGAAAGAAAAAACAAAGGAATTAAAAGACAAGTTAGAGCAGTTGGCGGGAGAGATTGTTATTAATGGTGAGGAGATGGACAGGTATATTAAAAGTTGGCGAAATGGCTTTCATTCATATAGTTTCGGAAATATGCTTTTAATTTATTTTCAAAAGGGAAATGCTACGCTTTGCGCGGGATTTAAAACCTGGCAGAAAAAAGGAAGGCATGTTAAAAAAGGGCAAAAAGGAATAAGTATTCTTGCGCCGGTGTTTAAAAAAATTAAAGAAGAAGGAGAAAATAAAAAAGGAGAGAAGGAGAAAGTCGAAAAAATTATAACACTTTTTAGGGAGGTAAAGATTTTTGATGTGTCTCAGACAGAAGGCAAAGACTTAGAAAATGAAGTTTCAAACTATGTTGACGGCAGAGAATCAAAAATAACATTTGAAGGGGTTAAAGATGTTTTTCCTTTTGGGGTGGAGGTTGTTAAAAACATAGTCGAGGGAGGAAGCACAAACGGGAAGAGTGTTAAGGTCGCTAAGAGTGAGAACGGGGCTTTTATGCTTTCGTCATTATTCCACGAGTTGGGGCATTGTTATTTAAACCACGTTGGAGATAAAGAAAAGACAAGAGAGGTTAAAGAGATTGAGGCAGAGGCGGTTGCTTATATAGTTAGTAGTTATTTTGATATTCAAGACGAAGGTTCAAAGTTCTATATTAAAAATTGGGGCGGGGATAAGGAAACAGTTAAAAAATCGGGGCTTAAAATCTTACAGACAGCAGAAAAGATAATAAGGAAAATTGAGGAGGTGAATAAAAAGTAAATATTTTTACTTTTTTATTGTTGAATACAATAAAATCAAGTATAATATTGTTAAATACAAAAAGTAGAGGGGAAGCACCGGAGGTTAAGGAAATTTTGGGTTATAAGGGGGAAGTAAAATTTGAGTGATGATAAAAAGCTAGTTGGGACAAAAGAATTTGCTGAGATAATGGGGTGGACGCCGAATAAAGTGGCTTCATATCTCAGCATGGTTAGGAAGGGAAAGCTAAAAGCGGACTTTCCGAGACCAATCCAACGCTTAGCGTGTGGGGCTATTTGGAAGCGGGAAGATGTTTTGGAGTATAAAAAAAATCGGAGAAAGAAAGGGATGAATAAAATTGACTAGGATAATTGCAATATCGAATCAGAAGGGTGGAGTTGGTAAAACAAGCACGGCTTTAAATTTGGGGGCCTGCCTTGCGGAGAAGGGTAAGAAGGTATTAATGCTTGACCTTGATCCTCAAGCACACTTATCTATAAAAGAGGATATTTGGCTTGAGGGTATTGACGGACTTGCCTTTATAAAAGGAGAAAAAGAGTTAAAGAGTAACGGCAGAGATTTTAATTTAATTCATTCAGACTTGAGTTTAAGTAGTTTTGAGAGTGAGTTTTCAAATAAGTTGGGACGGGACCAGTATTTACAAAGAGCTATTAGAAAAAGCGAGGAAGAAATATCTAAGTACGATTTTGTTTTAATCGATACACCGCCAAACTTAGGAGTATTAACAACAAATGCACTTACGGCTTGTAACGAGGTTGTTATACCGGTTCAAACTCTTGAATTTGCGAAGCAGGGTTTAGAAATATTTTTGGCTATGTTTAAATCAGTTGAAGAAATACTTAACCCAAATATTAAGAGTTGGAATGTTTTATGCACGATGGTTGATTTTAGAAGGAAGCAAGATAAAGAAATACTTGAAGAGTTAAAAAATGAGCATAAAGGGCATATTTTTAACACCTTTATAAGGACTAATTCAAAAGTAGCGGAATCACCGAGGGCCCAGACAGATGTTTTAAGTTACGCGAAAAACAGAGCAGAGGATTATATCAATCTTGCGGAGGAGGTTTTAAAAAATGACAAGAACTAAAAATGAAGAACGTCAGGCACAAGCAAGAGAAATAATTAAATTAATCCATGACACACCTAAAAACGAGTTGGTGTATCTTGAAATTATTAACGTTAAACCTAACCCAAATCAGGTAAGGAAAGAATTTAAAGAAGACGGGATTAGAGAGCTTGCAAACTCTATTAAAGAGCGTGGAGTTATTGAGCCGTTAATTGTAAGAGAGCTTAAAGAGGGAGAGAAAATCAAAGAGGGAGAATACGAAATAGTTGCCGGGGAAAGGCGCTGGCACGCCGCACAGGTGGCGGAATTAAAAGAGATACCCTGTATCATTAGAGACATTAATGATACAGAAGGTATGATTGATAGTTTAATTGAGAATTTACAGCGAGAGGGGCTTATGGCGAGTGAGATAGCGAAGGGGATTGAAGAATTGAGAAAAAGTTTACCTAGGTTAACTCTTAAGGAAATTGGAGAGAAATTAGGGTTTAGTAAAGCACGGGTAACTCAATATTTAAATCTTCTTAAACTGCCAGAAGAAATATTTGAGGACTTTGAGCAAGCTGCATTAACAGAGAAACATGGGCGAGCAGTTTATATGGTCAAGGGTAATAAGAAGATCCAAAGGGATTTGTTTAATGAGATAATTAATCAGAGGCTTACCGGTGATAAAGCAGTTGAGAACGCAAGGGAATATCTTGATCACTTGCCGGTGAAAACGGCGGTTACCGGAGTTGACAAAAAGCTTGAGAACATCGAGAAGAAATTTGATAAACTTAAAAGCAGGGAAAAAGCTCAATTAAAAAGCGAGCTTGAGGAAATAATAAAGAAAGCAGAGGGTTTACTTGAGAGGTTTTGAGATAGTAAAGGTGGATTGAGGTATTGAGAAAGTTGCCCTATCCTTCTTATTCTCATTTGGCGTCGGCATATTTTTTGGAGTCTATCCCGCTTTTAAGGCCTCAAAGCTAAGCCCGATTAAAGCTTTGAGGTATAAGTAATATCAGAGTTTGTATAATATACAAATTTAGTTTGAAATTGTGAAAACACGTCGTATAAAAACGAGGAGTTGATGCAAATGAATAATATAGATGATGCGCTTAAATTTCAGCGCGAACAACAAGATATACTAATTAAAATTGGAGCTTATCTTGCACCAATAGGGGTTTTTCTTGAAAAATGCAAAGGTGACCAGAGTTTTGCTGATGATATCAATGCGATAAGGCGTCTCCAGCCTTTGGTTGGTAATCAATCGTTCTTAACCGCAGTTGATCAATTTCTATCTAGATATAATTATATTGCGTACTATGGGGGCATCTCTTCCCCTTATCATTCATTTGCAAATTTGTTAGCCCAACAAACATTACCAAGCAAGAAGAAAGATACATCAACGTTTATTAATGATATCGAAAATAACTACAATGTCATGGCGGAAACGTTAATCGCAATAGCCCAAATTCCATTACCACCGGTTGATTTGACAATCAAAGCTCAAAATCCATTTACAGCTTATTGTTTTATTACACATATATTATCCACGGTTAGAGATTATTTGTATGTCATGGATCCGTGGATAGACGCTACATTGTTCTATCGTTACCTTTACCAGGTGCCTAAAACAACTAAAATTCGGATTATATCATCTTCAAACAACTGGGGTAACAAAATTGAAGAGGTAGAATCGGTTGAGGAGCTATTTAAAGTAGAATATCCAAATTATGGCCGGAAAGATGACCCAACCCTTCATGACCGAAGGATCATAACTGAAACTGCTGCCTTTTCTTTAGGAGGCAGCATAAAAGATGCTGCAAAAAAATCTGAGTATACAATAGTACAATTGGCGGAAACGAGTCGGCTAGAATTAATTAAAAATCATTTCGATAATTGGTAAATCTATTTATTATATTATGCCACACAACGCCTAACACGGTGTATGCGGTTCGCTCCCTTGCGGTCGCTCACGGAAATGCCTTTGCTCACGTTTATATATCGCTAAAACGATGTTACATGCAGACAATAACGACACTGCTTGGAGACGGCACTTTCGCATACACCGGAACCGTTATACGAAATTGCCCGAAGCTCACCAAGAACGAAAAAATTATGGAGATAAGAAAAATGGAAAAGAGAGAAAGTAAAGTAAAAGATTTAGTTAAAAAGGATGTTTTTGACCAGGTAGGAACTACTGGGAAAGGAACATATTATCTTTTAAAGGAGACAAAGGGGACATAAAGGGGACATAATGCCGCCAAGTTAATTTAGGTCAACTTGTGTAGTTATTGACTTTGACTGCTTTTAACTAACGGCTCCTGACTAATAAACTTCGTCTATTAAAGGAATAAAACCACATTTTGTTGAATTTCTTTAGCAATTGGTATATTGGTTAAAAAAGATAAAGGACAATTCTTCAAAAGGTGGTCGAATTGGCAACAGGCAGGGAAATACAGCTTACAGGACAAGTTGGGGAATACTTGGTTGCAGCTGAGCTATGCAGAAGGGGCTTCATCGCAACCACATTTACAGGAAATGTTCCTGAATTTGATATTCTGGCCATAAATGATAAATATGAAACTAAGCCAATTCAAGTAAAGGCAATAAAAGGCGGAAATTGGCAGTTTAATGCTCAAAGGTTTCTAGACATTTCGGTTTCGGATGATGGCATACAAACGGTTAATGGTAAAAGAAATTTTCCATATCCCGATTTGATTTGTGTTTTTGTAAAACTTGTCTCTCAAACCAAAGACGAGTTTTATATTTTTAAGTGGAAGGATTTACAAGATATTCTTTATAAGGGTCACATAAGTTATCTTGAGAGTCACGGAGGCAGACGACCACGAAATCCCAATTCAATGCACATTTCTGTTTCGCCTAAACATTTGTCAAAATATCGTGATAACTGGGGATTATTAGAAAAGTAGCTTTACAAGAGAGGGGTTTAAATGGACGTTTATAAAATTGAATCAGGCAAAGCTAAACCAATCCTTACATCTCCCTTAAAACTAGAAAAGGACTTGCAAAAATTAATCGAAAGAAATCTTGAAACAATTTTCTCCATAAAGTTTCTATCAAGCGAATATTCTACTGGTGAAAAACATGGTGGACGCATCGATACGTTAGGATTAGATGAAAATAATGCGCCAGTAATCATTGAATACAAGTTGAAAGAATCAAAAAATGTTATGAACCAAGCTCTTTTTTATCTCGATTGGCTGATTGACCACAAAGGCGATTTCGAAATCTTAACTATGAAAAAATTGGGGAAGAAGGTTGATGTTGATTGGTTGAGTCCGCGCGTTATTTGTCTTTCTGACAGCTTTAGCAAATATGATTCATATGCTGTTTCACAAATTGGAGGACCCATTGAGTTGATTCAATACCGCTATTTTGCAGACAACATTCTGATTTTAGAACGTATTGATTCTGGAAAATCAACAGAAACAACGGCGAAAACCACTGTGGGGGAAGAAAGGGTTTGGATGCCCAAAGACCACTTGAAGCATGGCAGCGATATGACGCGCGCATTGTTTGAAGAGATACATGACTATATACTTAATCTTGGCGAAGACGTTGAAGAAAAATATGTTAAAAACTACATTGCCTATCGCACGATTAGAAATTTTTGTTGCCTGGAGATTCATAAGAAAAAACTGTTGCTTTATTTAAAACTTTTGCCCGGGCAATTACCCGATCCCTTAGAAATTGGTAGAGATGTAAGAAATATTGGGCACTTTGGAACGGGAGGTTTTGAAGTAACCGTTTCTTTACCCGAACATATTGATGAGGCAAAAAGATTTATAAAGGCAAGTTATGAGGGGATAGGAAGCGAGTAAAAAATTTTGGCTTTGTTTGATTCTGATAACGATATATATTTACATTACACTAATTAGAGGGAGAAAAAATATTGAGTAGAACAGTAGTAAAATGCATGCCAAACCCTGACCTTCGGTTAGGAATGAGTCTACAAGTTATTGGGATGTTATGCGGGTAAAAAAAGATGAATCCATCGTCTCCAGGATCGACCGGCGTTCGTGCGCAAGGCAAGAGAAACAAAATAAAGTTCATATGAAAAGGAAATAGAAAATGGCCATAAAAAAATCCGAGCTCTATAGCTCACTCTGGAAAAGCTGCGATGAACTTCGGGGCGGCATGGATGCCTCCCAATACAAAGACTATGTGTTGGTGCTTTTGTTCATCAAATATATCTCCGACAAATATGCCGGAGTGCCCTATGCTCCCATCACTGTGCCGAAAGGTGCCAGTTTTAAAGACATGGTTGCCCTTAAAGGTAAGCCCACTATTGGCGATGACATTAACAAAAAGATCATCGCCAAAATTGCAGAAGTCAACAAACTCACCGGCACTATTGATGTGGCTGATTTCAATAATGCTGAAAAGCTGGGCAGCGGGCCGGATATGGTCAAAAAACTCTCTAACCTCATCGCCATTTTTGAAAACCCAGCGTTGGACTTCAGCAAGAATCGGGCAGAAGGCGATGACATCTTGGGCGATGCTTACGAATACCTGATGCGGCATTTTGCAACAGAAAGCGGTAAAAGTAAAGGGCAATTTTATACACCCGCAGAAGTAAGCCGAACGATGGCAAAAATCATTGGTATAAAGAGCATGAACATTACACCAGAAACTACTGTTTATGATCCCACCTGTGGCTCCGGTTCGTTATTGTTAAAAGTAGCTGACGAAGCAGAAACTAAGGTTAGCATCTATGGACAGGAAATGGACAATGCCACCGCTGCTCTTGCTCGTATGAATATGATACTCCATAACAATCCGACTGCAACTATTGAAAGAGAGAATACGTTATCTACCCCGCGGTTTTTAGATAAAAAGGGGC
This sequence comes from Actinomycetes bacterium, assembly GCA_030614255.1. GTDB lineage: Bacteria > Actinomycetota > Aquicultoria > UBA3085 > Oleimmundimicrobiaceae > JAUSCH01. Next base: position 14,126 of record JAUWKI010000022.1, on the reverse strand, counting down.
GATTGAAGATTTTTGATTTTGTGGTAGCCAATCCGCCTTTCTCGTTCAAATCATGGAGCAATGGCGTGGATGCGGCAAATGATGCATATGGTCGTTTCAGGGATTACGGTATTCCTCCTGCCAAAAACGGTGACTATGCTTTTTTACTGCACATCGTCCGCTCTTTAAAAAGCAAAGGCAAGGGCACGGTCATTTTACCGCATGGGGTGCTATTCCGTGGCAATGCAGAAGCCGAAATCCGTACCAATATCATCCGCAGGGGTTACATCAAAGGCATTATTGGCCTGCCTGCCAACCTGTTTTACGGAACCGGCATTCCCGCCTGCATTGTTGTGCTGGATAAGGAAAATGCCGAAAACCGCAAAGGTATTTTTATGATTGATGCCAGCAAAGGCTTTGTGAAAGATGGCAACAAAAACCGTTTGCGCGAGCAGGACATACACAAGATAGTGGATGTATTTAACAAGCAACTGGAAATTGAAAAATACAGCCGTATGGTGTCAGTAACAGATATTGAAGCCAATGAGTTTAACCTGAATATTCCCCGCTACATTGATAGTCAGGGAATCGAAGACATTCAGGATATTGAAGCACATTTACTGGGTGATATCCCCAATGTCGATATTGATGCGTTACACCAGTATTGGGAAGTTTATCCGTCCCTGAGAAAAACATTATGCACGGCAGGCAGCAGAGCCAATTACAGCAAACTGCTTATTGCCCATAATGCCGTAAAAACGGCCATTTTTTTGCACCCGGAGTTTACGGATTACAGTAAAAAAGTAAATACTGTATTTGACCAATGGAAAAACAAAAACACGCCAAAACTAAAAGGCATTGCAGTCGGTGATAAGCCCAAACAACTGATACACGATATATCGGAGGATTTACTGCAAACCTTTTCCAACATAAAACTGATTGATAAATACGATGTGTACCAATACCTCATGACCTATTGGACTGGAACTATGCAGGACGATGTATATGCTCTGGTAAGCGATGGATGGGAAGCGGGAAAGGAAATTGAAAAACAGGAAAAGAAAAAAGAATGGGAAGGCCGTCTTATACCCAAAGAACTTATCATTGCCCGCTGTTTTGAGGCAGAGCAAAAAACCATTGAAAATTTAGAAGCCAATCGAGATGCAATTGCACGGCAAGTGGAAGAGATAGAAGAAGAACACGGCGGTGAAAATGATGTTTTCGCGGAGTGCCGAGGCGTCAAAGGGATTACCAAAACAAACCTTTTTGCATATATAAAAAAGATAAAAAAAGAACCTGAGTTTAAAGAAGAACTCAAGATTTTAAATGAGTATCTTGCTTTGGTCGAAAAGGAAACTGCGGCCAAAAAAGATATAAAAGAGGCTGAACAAAAGCTGGATAAACTGCTCCTTGCCCAATACAAAGTACTTACGGAAGCTGAAATAAAAGTCTTGGTTGTAGACGATAAATGGCTGGCTACTCTTGAAAGAGATGTCAAAATCGAAATGGAACACATCAGCCAGCGGCTTACCGGGCGCATTAAAGAACTGGCGGAGAGGTATGAAAATACCCTGACGAGTCTGGGGAAGAGCGTTGACGAGATGGAGAAGAGAGTCAATGCTCACCTTGAAAAAATGGGGTTTGTATGGAACTAAAAGAAGGATACAAGCAGACGGAAGTGGGCTTGGTTCCGAGTGATTGGGATTTAATTTCATTTGGAAAGGCATTTGACTTCTTATCTACTGCCTCATATTCAAGATCTCAGATTTCAGAGAATGGTGATACTGAATATATTCATTATGGTGATATTCACACCAGATGGAATCATTTTTTAGATTTTGAAGAAAATATACTTCCTAAAATATCTAAGGATCAGTTAAAAAATCATCACCTAATCAAAGAAGGTGATTTAATAATGGCGGATGCTTCTGAAGATTATGAGGGAATTGGTAAAAGTGTTGAGATAAAAAACATTGGTAACCGAAGAGCTATTTCTGGTTTACACACTTTTTTATTACGCGATAGTAAAGGGTATTTTGTAAATGGTTTCAAGGCATATATTCATTCAAATAGATTGGTAAAAAACCAGTTTGATAAACTTGCAACTGGACTGAAGGTCTATGGTGTTTCAAAGAATAATTTAAAGTTAATCCAAATCCCCCTTCCTCCCACCAAAGAAGAACAAACCCGCATTGCCACCACCCTTTCCGATGCCGATGCGCTCATCATCAGCCTCGAAAAACTCATTGCCAAAAAGCGCAACATCAAACAGGGCGCGATGCAGGAGCTTCTCACCGGCAAAAAACGTTTGCCGGGATTTAGGGGAAAATGGGAAGTGAAAACGTTGGGGGAGATTTTGAGCTATGAGCAACCAACAAAGTATTTAGTTAAATCAACAGAATACTACGACAATAATGACATTGCAGTATTAACAGCCAATAAATCTTTTATTCTTGGATATACTGATGAAAATGATGGTGTTTTTGAAAATGTTCCTGTTGTAATTTTTGACGATTTTACAACTGCAAGTAAGTATGTTGATTTTCCATTTAAAGTGAAATCATCTGCATTGAAAATTCTAAAACTGAAAAATGAAAGTTCTGATTTGAGATTTGTCTTTGGGAAAATGCAACTAATTCAGTTTCCGTTAGGAGACCACAAGAGATACTGGATTTCAGAATACCAACATCTTAAAATAGAAGTTCCATCCATTGCAGAACAAACCGCCATTGCCAAAACCCTCAGTGATATGGATGCGGAGATTGAGCAGTTGGAGCAAAAGCTGGATAAATTCAAAATGATAAAGCAGGGCATGATGCAGGAACTGCTTACCGGAAAAACGAGGTTAGTATAACTTGCAAATGCAAATAAGAAATATTATATTTGCAGATAATAGATTAAGTGCAAACAAGGGATTTTATATTTGCGGTAAAGTAGAGGAAAATAAATGGATATAAAAGACTACACATCAGGCAGTTATAAACAGCAGTACCAGTACAAAAGCTTTATGCCAGCAGCGGTTCATATTGACTGGCAGATTAGCGACAGCAACCTTATAAAACTTCTGAGTGAAGCCGATATTAAACTGGGAGAATTGAATGCTTTTTCGCAATTAGTTCCCGATATAGACTTTTTTATAAAGATGCATGTCAGCAAAGAGGCCATAACTTCCAGCCGCATAGAAGGAACACAGACCAATATTTCCGAAGCATTACAGAAAGTTGAGTACATTGATCCTGAGAATCGGAATGATTGGGAAGAAGTACAAAACTACATCAAAGCCATGAACGAATCAATAAAAGCCTTGGAAACCCTGCCTCTTTCAAATAGACTTTTAAGAAATACTCATTTCACACTATTGCAAGGCGTGCGAGGAAAACATAAAGAGCCTGGAGAGTTTCGCAGAAGCCAGAACTGGATAGGCGGCGCTTCGCTTGGTGATGCTGTCTTCATTCCTCCGCATTTTGATGACCTGCCTGGGTTGATGTCGGATTTTGAAAAATTCCTCAATGATGATAAATGCCCGCTTCCCCATTTGATAAAAATCGGCATTGCACATTATCAGTTTGAAACCCTGCATCCTTTTCTGGATGGCAACGGCAGAATCGGGCGACTACTTATTACCTTATATCTTGTGAGTAAAGGGTTATTGGTCAAACCCACGCTATATTTGTCCGCATTTTTTGAGAAAAACAAATCTCTTTATTACGATAACCTTAACCGAGGACGCACACATAACGACTTGACGCAATGGCTGAAATTTTTCATGGACGGGATTAAACAAACATCCAACAGTTCAATCGAAACATTCAAATCAATCATCGAACTCCGCCAACAATATGAATATGAGGATATTCCGACACTCGGCAAGAAAACAAAATTAGCTCAAGAATTTCTGCATTATTTATACAGTCAACCTATTACGGACAGTCAGGGAGTTTCCAGCCATCTATCCATAAATCCTTCAACTTCTTTAAGGCTCATAGAGGATTTTATACGACTTGGCATTCTCAAAGAGATAACCGGTTATAAAAGAAACCGTGTGTTTATTTTTGAAAAATATATAACGCTGTTTGAATAGCTATGCGTGAGGGGAAACAATACAATGACAAATGACAATGTCGGACAAATCGAACGAAAAACCCAAAATCGTGTGGTTAAGCTCTTCCGCGACATGCTGGGCTATGACTATATGGGCGACTGGCAGGATCGCCTGAACAACAGCAATATAGAAGAAGACATTGTCAGAAAATACCTGAGCCAAAAGGGATACAGCGAAATACTGATCGGTAAGGCTCTGGATAAACTGCGTATCACCGCCAATAATTACAACGAAAGTTTGTACACCAACAACAAAAATGTGTATGAACTATTGCGTTATGGCGTAAAAGTAAAGGCCGATGTTGGAGAGAACTACGAAACCGTAGAGTTGATTGACTGGAAGCGTCCGCTTAAAAATCAATTTGCCATTGCGGAAGAAGTTACTGTGCAGGGCAACCATGATAAGCGCCCTGACATTGTACTGTATATAAACGGCATTGCCCTCGGTGTGCTGGAACTGAAACGCAGCACGGTTTCTGTTGGCGACGGCATTAGACAGAGCATTGTAAACCAGCAAAGAGAGTTTATTCAGTCTTTCTTCTCGTCCATTCAATTTGTGTTTGCCGGAAATGATACCGAAGGCTTGCGGTACGGCACTATCGGCACGCCCGAAAAATATTTCCTTAAATGGAAGGAAGAAAGTAGCGAAGAAAATCTATTAGACAAATACCTGCTTAAGCTCTGTGATAAAGAACGGTTTTTAGAAATTATTTACAGCTTCACTTTATTTGACAGCGGCATTAAAAAGCTTTGCCGTACGCATCAGTATTTTGGTGTCAAAGCCGCGCAGGAACATGTGAGAAGGAGAGAGGGAGGCGTCATCTGGCACACGCAGGGTAGTGGTAAAAGTCTGGTAATGGTGTGGCTGGCAAAATGGATTCTGGAAAACAACCCCAACGCCCGTGTGATAATTATCACCGACCGTGATGAACTGGACAAACAGATTGAACGGGTGTTTAACGATGTGGGCGAAAGCATGGTGCGAACCACAAGCGGTAAAGATTTAATGGAACAATTGGGCAAAGCACTGCCGCGTTTGTTGTGTTCGCTGGTGCATAAGTTTGGCAGAAGAGATGTTGAAAATTTTAATGAGTTTATTGAAGAATTAAAGAACGGCCCGACAAACACAGTGGGCGAACTCTTTGTTTTTGTGGACGAATGTCACCGCACCCAATCGGGCAAAATGCATAAAGCAATGAAGGCAATTTTGAAGAACGCCGTTTTTATCGGTTTTACTGGAACCCCTCTCTTAAAGCAGGACAGGCAAACAAGTCTGGAAGTATTCGGCAAATATATTCATACCTATAAATTCAACGAAGCGGTAGAGGATGAAGTGGTGCGGGACTTGGTTTATGAGGCCCGTGATATTGATCAAAAGATTTCTTCACAGCAAAGAATAGACGAGTGGTTTGAAGCCAAAACCAAAGGGTTGAATGACTTTCAAAAATTTGAACTGAAGAAGAGATGGGGCACCATGCAGCGGGTGCTCAGTTCCCGTTCTCGGCTGGAGAAAATTGTCAATGATATTGTATTTGATTTTAATGTAAAACCCCGGTTAAGTTCGGGCATGGGTAATGCTATTTTAGTAGCCGGCAGCATTTACGAATCCTGCCGCTATTTTGACCTTTTTCAAAACACCGAGCTAAAAGGAAAATGTGCCGTCGTTACCTCATACAATCCTTCTACCCGTGATATAACTACCGAAGATACCGGTGCCAATACCGAAACCGAAAGGGAATATATTTATAAAACCTATATTGCTCTGCTCAATGGCAAAACCACCGAAAAATATGAAGATGAGGCCAAAGCTAAGTTCATAGAAGAACCTGCAAATATGAAACTGCTCGTTGTGGTGGATAAACTTCTCGTCGGTTTTGATGCCCCTCCCTGTACTTACCTGTATATAGATAAGAACATGCAGGATCACGGTTTATTCCAGGCCATCTGTCGTGTAAACCGTTTGGATAGCGATGACAAGGAATTCGGTTACATTGTTGATTACAAAGACCTGTTTAGAAAAGTAGAAAATGCTGTAGCTGTTTATACATCTGAATTAAATTATGATGATTTCCAGAAAGAAGACGTGGATGTGCTGTTGAAAGACCGCTTGAAAATAGGCAGAGAACGGTTGGACAATGCTTTGGAAGAAATGGCCTTATTATGTGATCCTGTTGCACCGCCCAAAGATTCATTGGCATACATCCGCTACTTCTGCGGTAATCCTGAAAACGAAGACGACCTAAAAGTCAATGAAGTAAAAAGAACGGCACTGTACAAGCAAACCATTGCATTGATAAGAGCCTATGCCAACATTGCCGCAGAAATGGAAGAAGCCGGATATACTGTAAAAGAAATTGAGGACATCAAAAAGCGGCTTGATTTTTATTTGAAACTGAGAGAGGAAATCAGAAAATCAAGCGGTGAAACGCTTGATTTAAAAACCTACGAAGCTGATATGCGGTACTTGATTGATAACTTCATTCAGGCTTCCGAAAGCAAAAGAATAGATCCGTTTGGAGATCAAACACTACTTGATATTATTGTGAAAAGTGGGATTGCCAATGCAATCAACAATTTGCCGCAAGGTATAAAGAGCAACAAAGAAGCCGTTGCGGAAACAATAGAAAATAATGTTCGGCGTAAAATCATTAAAGAACATCTTATAGACCCAGCTTACTTTGAAGAGATGTCCAAGCTCTTGAGCGAAATTATTAAGGAAAGAAAAGCCAGTGCTGTCAGCTATGAAGAGTATTTAAAGAAGATAGCTGAATTGGCAAAAAGAGTAAACAATATGACACGTGATGATTTGCCGGCACGCATTCAAACCCTTGCCCAGCGGGCTTTATACAATAACCTTGGTAAAGATGAAGCATTGGCAATCGCAATGGATGAAGCCATAAAACGGGTAAAAAAAGCAGATTTCAAAGGTGACTTGCGAAAAGAGAATGAAATAAAAGCGGAAATTTTTAAAATCTTGAAGGATGAGAACGAAGTGGAAAGAATTTTTCCAATCATAAAACAGCAAAGCGAGTATTGAAATGCGGGAAATAATGCTTGGCGATATTTGTGTGGATGTGGTGCAAAAAGATATTAAAAACGTGCACCTGAGCGTTTATCCGCCTACAGGCAGGGTGAGAATATCCGCGCCTTTGCGCATGGATTTGGATACTGTCAGGGTATTTGCAATTTCTAAATTAAGCTGGATAAAAAAACAGCAAAACAAACTTCGCAGTCAAGAGAGAGAAACACCAAGGGATTATATAACAAGAGAAAGCCATTATTACTTGGGCAAGCGTTTTCTGTTAAAGGTAATCGAACAAGATACTGCTCCAAAGGTGATTTTAAAGTATAGCTCTATTGAATTGTATGTGCGGCCCGGTACAACTATAGAAAAAAAGGCGGTTATTTTGAATGGATGGTACCGCCAGAGATTGAAAGAAATAGTTCCTGGATTCATTGCTCAATATGAAAAAACAATGAAGGTTAAGGTAGATGAGTTTGGCATCAAAAAAATGAAAACCAAGTGGGGCAGCTGTAACGTTGAAGCAAAGAGAATCTGGTTAAATCTTGAACTGGCGAAAAAGCCAAGGGAATGCATGGAATATATAGTCGTGCATGAAATGACGCATCTATTGGAACGACACCATAATGAAAGATTTACTGCGTACATAGATAAGTTTTTGCCAAAGTGGAAATTCTATAAAGGAGTATTGAATAAAAGTCCATTACGTCATGAAAATTGGAGTTACTGATTGAAGAAGAAATGGGGTTACCTACAAAAAAACTGCCCCTAAAATCATACAATTTTGGGAAATTTTTAAAGGGGAAACTTGCCTTGCCTCGAAATTTAATTATAGATTATGGAATTCGGTATATTAATAAGTTATATGTGCAAGAGAAATGAATGAAAACAAAAATGAATTTTTTAGAAAATTGGTTATCTTTGAGGGGCTATCACCTGTGATGAGTTATAAAATAATTGTAGAGACTGATGCTTCTTTTACAGAAAATGAGAGAATAAATACTGTTGAATTTATTGGAGCCTGAGTATGAACTTGAAGTATCCGCTATATAATTTAAATGACGATGAATTTGAAAAACTATCAGCTTTTATTTGTGAAAGAATATTAGGAACTGGAACTATTGTTTTTTCAACTGGTACAGATGGGGGAAGAGATGCTAAATTTACTGGAAAAGCAAATAATTTTCCAAGTAGCAAAAAACCTTGGGATGGGAAATTTGTCATTCAAGCAAAACATACAACAGACCCAGTTGCAAGTTGTTCTGGTAGTTCATTTCAGACGATTCTAAAAAAAGAGTTGCCAAAATTAGTAAAATTAAAGGAGCAGAGCAAGATTGATTATTATCTTGTTTTTACAAACAGAAAACTTTCGAGTCGCCGAGACATGAAAATAGAAGATTTAATTGATCAGGAAACTGATGTTGCAAACTGTATCTTTGGAGAAGAAATAATTCAGCTCTGGCTGCGGGAATACCCAGACATTGGGAAAACACTTGGTTTGAATAAACTCTTGATGCCTCTTGAGTTTTATGAGAAAGATTTACAGGAAATTGTTGTTGCCTTTTCCGAATCAAAGATATCTAAAGAAAAATTAAAAACTATACAAAATGATTTAACAAGAATTCCTATTGAAGAAAAAAATAAACTTAACAATCTTGGAAAAGTCTATTTCGACAATGTTTTAAAAAATTCTTATTCTGATTTTGAGAAAATTAAAAACTTTCTGAAAAATCCACAAAATGAAGAGTACAAATCAAAGTACGATAATACAATAAGTGATTTACAAGAAGAGATAATAATAAAGCGGAGTGAGTACAGTGCATTTGAAGAAATATTAAATCATTTGTATAAATTGATTCTTGATTCAAAAAATAAAAAATTAAACATGAACAGAAAACTTATCAGAGTATTTTTACATTATATGTACTTTAATTGTGATATTGGAATAAAGGAGTCTGAAAATGCTGAAACCTGATAAGCACACTAATCCGATCTTATCTGTTATTAATATTGCCGGGCTGATAATAATACAGATAAAGAATGATGAAATAGTCAGTTATAACGATTTGTTAAATAACTTGATAAATAAAACATCAAATAGTGTAAAAGATGTATTCCATTATTCATTGTCGTTTCTATATCTATTGGATAAGGTTGAGTATATTTCTGAATTAGATGCTTTGAGGTTGAAAATATGAAATTTTGTAAGATATATTCCAATCTTGACAATCAGTTCCATAACATTGAATTCCATGATGGGCTCAATGTTGTTCTTGCGGAAATTACAGATAAATCAAAAACAGAAAAAGACACACATAATCTGGGCAAAACATTACTTATTTCAATTATTGATTTCTTATTATTAAAAAATATAAACCAAAAATTTAAATTTTTCCTTACAAAAGGTGGTTTTGAAAAACAGCTGTTTTTTGCAGAGCTTCAATTAAATAATGGAAGATATCTGATTATTCAAAGAGGTGTGGATAATCCTACAAAAATATCTTTTAAGATAAATGAATATAAACTTGATGGATTTCAAACACAACTTAATTGGGATGAAGAGAATTTGCCTCTTGATAAAGCAAAAGAAAAGTTAAACGAATATCTTGATTTTGATGTGATACCTTCATGGCCATATAGAAAACCCATAACTTATTTTTTGAGAACTCAAAATGATTTTCGTGATGTTTTTAAACTTGATAAATTTAAGGGAAGGGATAAGGACTGGAAGCCATTCATGTTTGATTTGCTCGGTTTTGATGGAACAGTTATTCTTCAAAAATATGATTTGGAAGACGAAAGAAATGATTTAGAAAAAAGACTGGAGACGTTGCAGCAGGAAGCAGACATAAATATTGAAGAGAGAGATAAAATACAAGGTTTATTAGATATAAAAACAGACGATAAAAATAAAATTGAAGAAAAGATTGATAAGTTTAATTTTTATGAAAAAGATAAAGCAATAAATAAAGAACTGGTTGAAGAAATTGATAGCAGGATACAGCTTCTTAATACCAAAAGATACAGTCTCTCTGTAGAAATAAAAAAAATTGAGAATTCTTTGTCTGCTAATCAAGATTCAATCAATATAGATAAACTGAAGGCATTATATGAAGATGTGGAAATTTATTTCCCTGATAAACTTGTTAATGACTATAAAATGCTTTTAGATTTTAATAAATCTATTACAGCAGAGAGGAATAAAGTTCTTCGGGATAACCTTAAAGAGGTGAAAAAAGAATTTGAAGGTGTAACTAAAGAGTTGAAGAAATTTGAAGCAAAGAAAGAAGAGTTATTATCATATCTGACAGAAAGAGATAGTTATTCAAAGTTTAAAGAAATACAAAAGCAATTAGCAAAAAACGAAGCAGACATAATTCGACTTGAAAATAAGTTGAAAGCAATTGATAATACTTCTGTGTTTGTAAGAGAGATAGAGGTTAAAGAAAAAGAAATAGATAAAAAGATAAAAGAGATACATGTTTTAATAATTGAGCAAAAACATTCGGAAATACGAAGAATCTTTAATTCTATTATTGAACAGATTCTTAATACAAATGCTTTGATCTCGATAAAACAAAACAAACAGGGTAATGTTGAATTTGAAGCAAATATTCAAAATCCTGCAGACTTAAACATCACGGCAGAAGGTTATGGAATGACTTATAGAAAATTACTTTGTATGGCGTTTGATCTTTCACTTTTAGTCTATTATTCAAAAAAATCTTTTTATCGTTTTGTATATCATGATGGAGCTTTAGAAGCTTTAGATGACCGAAAGAAAGTTAAATTTCTGAATTTTATCAGAAAAATATGCAGTGATTACAAGTTGCAATATATACTAACCTTGATTGATTCTGATTTACCCAAAGATGAAAATAATAATATTATAAATTTTCCTGATAATGAAGTTTGTTTAAAACTGCATGATAGAGATGATAGTGGTAAATTATTTAAAAAGAGTTTTTAGAAGCGCAATATAACTATGTATAAAAGAAAATGTACACAGAACAAATCGTTGCACCTGAGATTTTTTCGCTGCACTCCAAAACGCAGGTTAACTCAGTCGGTTATGCCACCTCAAGCAGAAAATCTAGCACTTTCTCATCTACCGGATTTTTGGTAATATACTCTCGGATGGGTTCGAAGATAGCCCAGTAGCGCCCACCATCATATTTTGAAGAAAAACTCCTGCTCAGAGCACACCCCAATCATCTAACCCACAAAGGATTCGAGTTTTTAATTATCAGCAATACAAATCCATATTTACATAGAATCCCTTATATTATGGAATGCTAGTAGAATTGTAAGACATTTTATCTGTAATTTTGGACCTCTTTTTTTTATGCTTGAATTCTGCTACTATACTTTAGCGTGTTTGAGCTTTAAAAATCGACTTGATAGCACCAAAAAAGTAACAAAATTTTCAGATTTAGCCATTTTTTAAACATTTGTTCGGGAAGCTTGTTTTAGTTTTTGCACTTAAAGCGGGTGGTTGGTTTATCGGGGCTTAGCCGGGAAGTTTCAAGGCAGACTCTTAATCCCAAGGTCGCAGGTTCGAATCCTGCACGGCCTACCATTTTAAAAGCAGATGAGGCGGTATTTATCGCCTCTCTTTTCTTTTCAAGATTTTCCTCATAGTAACGTCATAGTAACAAAATCTTTAAGTAAGGATTTTCTTCAGTCTTTCCGGGGCCTCTTTTTCTATGTCAGGAAGAAGATGCCCATAGGTATCCATCGTTTGGCTTATGCTTGCATGGCCGAGTTGGCGTTGAACAAATTTAATGTTTTCACCGGCTGAAATTAAGGCTGCTGTGTAACTGTGGCGAAGAGCGTGGAAGTTTATCTTTTTTATCCCGGCTTTTTTTAGGGCAGGTTTAAAAACCCTTGATGAAAATCCGTTGTAATCGATAGGGTTTCCTTTCAAGTTAGTGAATACCAACTCTGATTCGATACCTTCTTGTTGCTGATTTTCTTTTTGCTTCCTTAGTGTTCCCAATACTTTATCAAAGACCTTGATGGATCTATTTGAGGAAGGGGACTTAGTCTCAAAAAATTTTCCTTTTTGAAAGGTTCTTTGAACGTGGATCGCGAAATTTTTCCAGTCTATGTCTTCCCATTTAAGACCCACGAGTTCACTTGCTCTCATTCCGGTATAGCAAGCGGTTGTTATGAATGGCCGATGTCTTTCCGGGGTTGCTTCAATCAGTTTTCTCATCTCATCCGGAACAAGAAACTCAATCCTTTTCTTTCTCTTTTTTGGTGGCGATATGAACTCGGCAGGGTTTCTTGATATATATCCCCACTCGACACCTTTCTTGAGGACGCTTTTAAGCGTCAGGAGACACTTTCTTACTGTCTCGGGGGAAATGCTATTGCTTGTTACTAAATCGGCCATGGAACGTTCAATCATTTCTTGAGAGATGGATTTGAGCTTTACGTCACCGAAGGTCGGAAAGAGTCTTAATTCTAAATGGTTTCGATACATTCTCAAAGTCTGAGGTCTAACCTGAGTCTTTTTTATATCAAACCACTTTTTGGCAAGTTGATAAAAGATGATATTAGGAAGGTTTCTATATTCGCCCTGATTGATTTGCCTCATTATATGGTCAAGGACTCTTTCGGCATCTCTTTTCCGGGGGCCGATGGCTTTTTTGATTTGCTTGCCGGTCAGGTCCCGATACTGGATGGAGTAGGTGATTGAGCTGTTTTTATTTTGCTTCTTGATGATTGAGCCGCGGGCCATTTAGTCTTTCCTTAAAATTGCCATTATGCCAGCGATTAAAAGCAGGACGAATGACAACGCATACATAAAGCTAATTGAAATTATACCTCCGATAGCACTTATAATCATAAAGGCCCCGCCCAATTTTGCCTTATTTTTTACAAGCGCTGCTCCTGTTATACCCAATATTGCAAACAGCACTGCCGCCCATCCTGAGCTAACGAGTATTGAGGCGTCCTTTCCTCCAAGAGATGAATATATGCTCCCGAAAAATAAAATAAATCCTGCTCCCAAGAAGCCAAAGATGCCTCCTAATATCCCTAAAGTAAACTCAACTGTTCTTTTTTCTATTTCTCTCACGCCTTAGTTGTGCTTATTGGAGATCCCAAATTAAGTCGTCAAAACCAACTTTAAATTGCAAATCGGTAGCACCGGCAGATATTTTAAAAGCTATGTCTCCTGTTGCGCTTCCGCCTGGGGCTACGTCTCCTATATCTGTGTATTCATTTTCTAAAGCAATCATTATTTCAAAATCAGAGCATTCATCAAAAACATAATCACCAGTTGCAAGCGCCTCAAAATCAAATGAGCCCCAAAATGTTATGTCTTTGGTCTCTTTTGTTTCATTTTTAAATGTGACGTTTACGATAAGAAATTTTTGGCCTTCTCCTGCTTCAATTGGGTCGCCATATTTTTGGGTGATTTTATCTTTAATATCAAAACTGTTAACTGTGTAATCCCAGTTTTCGCCTTGCCCCGTATCCCCTATTTTTAAAGTGGCAACTTCGGGCTCTGACACTTTCGCTGGCTCTTCTGTCCCAGTTTCTTCCACTACTTCTTCAACGGTTGCCTCTTCTTTTGTCTCTTCGGCTGTTTTTACTTCTTCCCCGTCGCCACCTAAGCTTGCGATAACCCCAAAAACAATAAGAACGCCAATAATAATCCCTGCCCATTTTAAAAGCTTCTTCACGATAAACCTCCCTTAATTACTTTTAGCTTGCCTCTTCTTTTTGCTTTTCCTTGAGACGCGCTACCATTTTTTTTACAAGTTCCGCGTCTTTCTCGGAAAGCCCCTCTAAGCTAACAGAATTTATATTGTATTTGTCCACCTCCTCGTATAGGGTCTCTGACAAATACCCTGCTTTTTGCATTAAAACTTCGTAAGGAACATTTAAGGGTTTGGATAGTTTTTTTAGGAATGTAGGAGAGGGATTGATTTTGTCTCCTCTTTCGAGCTGGACAATATAAGCATCTGAGACGCCAGCATATTTTGCTAACGCTCTTTTTGATAATCCGCGT
>JAUWKI010000037.1 GCA_030614255.1 Actinomycetes bacterium | reverse complement strand
GTGATAAAGTAACCGCCGATATAATTAGAAGATATATCAAGTATCAAAAAAGTGAAGACAAAGGGTATGAACAACTGAAGTTGTTTTAGGGTTTTAATGCCCCGCCCTTTGGGCGGGGTAGTTTACTTCACAATATATCCTTGCTCTAAAATTTCTTCGAATTCAATACTAATGGGTAGCTTGCAACTGTGTAGAAATGTGCTATGTTTTAAATAAATCTGTTGACTTTACTTAGAGGACTATTTTAACTAAATATCTACAATTTTAGGGGATTAGTCAGGAACTAAATTTCGACTTCATTTAGGAGGGATTAGATTGTCCAAGATCAAGAGGGTAATATATGGATCTTTATTTTTGGTTACCATTGCGGCAACTATAGTTTTTGTAGGGGCTGCAAGTTCAGATTTACAATCTTCAACCACCTTTGACTCGGCTCAACCAAGGGCTACAACTAACAGCTATGCAGTAGAGTCACTTTCAGAGCGCATTAAGGACCTACCACCAGAGGAACAGGAGCTTGTAAAAAACGCTAAAAAGGTTGTCGGTATGAATAAGGGTAAGGATGGCAAATGGATGCTCATTGAGGTAGATGGTAAGATAGTGCACCCTGATCCTAACAAGGAGTTCGGGTATGGAGTAGTGACCGACAAAGAGTACTTGGAATTGCCAGAAGACTTCATTTTCGAGGGCAGGGATAATCCAGCGGAGGTGGTAGAGCAATGAAAAGGATGCTAGTTGCTTTACTTAGCATTACCCTTATAATTATCCTTCCAGCAAGTGTCTTTGCTGCAATTTATTATGATAGCGGTGTTTGGTGCAATTATTTGCAGAATAATTATGGTGGTGCAAAAGGCGTTGCATCCGACTTCCATGTTAAGCAGAGGCATCCTTTCGATGAGTATTATGTCACCATCATTGACGGTTATCGCAGCAGTGATAATGCTTATACGGGATTTGGTTGGCAGATCTACGATTGGTACGACGAAGGTCAAACTAACAGGTTTGATTGTAACCTTCACGTACGGTGGCCCAACGGTACCGAGAGTTACTATGATTACCCTGTTAACATGGCTCAGAATACTTGGCATAGGCTGAAGGTAGATTATATTAATGATGGTCTAAACTGGGGCCTCTACCTTGATGGCAATCGCTTTGCGTACTGCCAATGGCCGTATTATAATAGCGGGACCAAAGCAAGAACACAGCTTGAAGTAAGGTCGTACAAGGACACAGTCAATGGCGTTTATTTCTACATGGGTCACGCTTATAATATATGGTTAAAACGTACGGACAGCACCTGGGTACAACAAGGTTCTATCTTTAATTGTACTCCTGGTAAGGGTACCGACGGTGGATCTTCGGTAAACCCATTTAGAAATATTATTATCTCCAACTACTGGGATTGGGAAGCAAAGATATAAATTCTTTCGCTATATTCTAACTTTGCAATTAAGCCTCTTTCGGTGTTTTCCCTTTTCCTCCCCGAATCATCGTTTTGATTTCTCCTTGATCTTCCTTCTTCCGATACTTCGCTTATCGTTCAAACAAGAACTGATTAGAACTTTTGTTGATTGTACTTGATAAAATCTCCTTATTGTTTTTCGTATTACATTTTAACGCAAACCAAATTAAACAACTCCAGCAACTCTTTATCAATCTCAAACCTTATGGTTTGAAGAACGTTTCATATAGGGAGCCAAATGTACAAAGTTTTATATATTTTTGTTTTTACGCCACTTCAAGTAATATATCCAACACTTTCTCATCTACCGGATTTTTGGAAATGTGTTCACTTAAAAGTTCGAAGATTGTCCCACTGGCCCCACCAGCATATTTTGAAGAAAAATGCCTGCTAGTCGGGCATTTTTTTGTTTGATAGGTAATCGGACTTCGAACTTTTCAACTTTTACCCCCCTGAGTATAGAAAAAGTAAGATCCCTTTAACAGCTTACCCTTTTTATCGAATGTAAATGATAATTAGCGGATAGGAATAATTTGCTTTGGGGATTCCAGTCCAATTTGCTGCAGGGTCACATAATATGCAATAATAAATTAAAATTACGAAAACACGTCGTATAAAAACGAGACAGCTCAAGTGCCTCTGACGAGGCACTTCGCTCATCCGCCATACGTTGTGTAAAGTTTAGGCTTTACAAAATATAATAAAATTAAAGAGGAGATTATTTATGGAAAAAATCAAAATCGCAATTGTAGGGATTGGCAACTGTGCAAGTTCATTGCTACAAGGTATCGAATACTATAAAAACAAGGATAGCAAAGAGGCTATAGATTTGATGCATTGGGATATCGGTGGTTACAAGCCATACGATATCGATGTAGTAGTTGCCTTCGACATAGACGGAAGGAAGGTTGGAAAGGATATCTCAGAGGCCATCTTTGAACTTCCAAACTGCACCACAGTATTCTGTAAAGATATG
This sequence comes from Actinomycetes bacterium, assembly GCA_030614255.1. Classification (GTDB taxonomy): domain Bacteria; phylum Actinomycetota; class Aquicultoria; order UBA3085; family Oleimmundimicrobiaceae; genus JAUSCH01. Next base: position 9,695 of record JAUWKI010000037.1, on the reverse strand, counting down.
CCAAAGACAGGTGTCGAGGTAAAGATGGGCAGGATACTGGATGGCTTTGCCGAACACCTGAAAAATTATAATGAAAAATACACCATCCTTTTGTCTGACCAAAAAGAGGCAAATAAAGAAGATGTGGTCGGAGAACTCAAAGAATCAGGTGCCGAAATTCTCTTAAATTACCTCCCCGTGGGATCTGAAAAGGCCGCTAAATTCTATGCCGAATGTGCCTTGAATGCCAATGTGGGATTCATAAACAATATGCCCGTCTTCATCGCCAGCGATCCCGAATGGGGCCGGCGTTTTGAAAGGAAAGGGATACCCATTATTGGGGACGACATAAAATCCCAGCTTGGCGCCACCATAGTGCATCGAGTGTTAACCAACCTTTTTAAGAAGAGGGGAGTGAGACTTGAGCGGACCTATCAGCTCAATACCGGGGGGAACACAGATTTTCTGAACATGCTCGATGAAAGTCGTCTTGCTTCCAAAAAAGAGTCCAAGACCGAAGCTGTGCAATCTCAAACCAAAAATCGATTGGAAGATGAAAACATTCACATCGGCCCCAGCGATTGGGTAGCATGGCAGAAAGACAACAAGGTCTGTTTCATAAGGATGGAGGGAAAACTTTTCGGCGATGTTTCTATGAACCTCGAATTGCGGCTTTCTGTAGAAGATTCCCCCAACTCTGCAGGAGTGGTAATAGATGCTATAAGGTGCTGCAAACTGGCACTTGAAAGAGGCAATGGGGGGATTCTGTATTCTCCGTCGGCCTATTTTATGAAGCACCCCTCAAAACAGTTTACCGATGATGAGGCATATCAATTAACAGAAGATTTCATCAAAGGAAAAAGGGGAGATTAAATGTGAAATGTTTAATCATCGCTGCTGGACGGGGAAGCAGACTGTCAACGAAGAGCGATTCAAAGCCCCTTATTTTACTTCTGGGATTATCCCTCATTGAACGGGTGATATTGACCGCAAAGAAGGGCGGTCTAACTGATTTCTATGTGGTAACAGGGTACAATGGTGAAAAAGTGAGGCAATATCTTAACAGATTTAGCCAGAGCAGAGATATAAAGATAACCCATATCACAAATGAAGAATGGGAAAAGGGAAATGGCTTATCTGTTCTTAAGGCAAAAAAACTATTAAATAAGAATTTTATTCTATTGATGGGGGATCATATTTTTGACGAATCGATACTGGCGAGACTGAAGAATGAAAGAATAGCTGATGACGAAGTTGTGCTGGCTGTAGATTATAGAATTGAAACCAATGAGTTTGTTGATATTGATGATGTTACTAAAGTTCTTGTGGAAGACGATAATGTTTTAGACATCGAAAAAAATATCAAGAAATATAATGCCTATGATACAGGAATTTTTCTTTGTTCTCCGGCAATATTCAGTGCCATCGAAGAAAGCTCAGGTAGTGGCGACACTTCTCTTGCAGGAGGGGTAAGGGTATTGGCTAAAAAGGGAAAGGCGAAAGTTTTTGATATTAAAGATGATTTCTGGATTGATGTGGATGATGAGGAAGCATATAAAAAAGCCGAAAGCAAACTTTTAGCTACTTTGGAAAAGCCCTCTGATGGGCCTATATCAAGATACTTAAACAGACCTATATCAATTAGGATTTCAAAGTATCTTGTAAAAACTAATGTTACTCCAAACTTTATATCATTCTTTTTGTTTATCCTTTGTTGTATCGGAGCGTTTTTCTTCTTTTTGGGAGGATACACTTATCTATTATTGGGAGCAATACTGGCCCAAGCATCATCTATTGTTGATGGTTGTGACGGTGAAATAGCAAGATTGAAATTCCAAGAAACAGAGTTTGGTGCATGGTTTGATGCTGTTTTAGATCGCTATGCAGATGCCTTCCTTCTTTTCGGTCTGACTTATTATGTCTATTTTCTAAGTGAAAACCTCCTATATCTCTTTATCGGGTTTCTGGCAATTATCGGCGCCTTCATGAATAGTTATACCGCTGACAAATATGATGGCTTGATGAAGAAAAAAATCGGGCCAAAAGGACACTATTTCAGAATGGGTCGTGACGTTAGGATATTTATCATATTCCTTTTTGCAATATTAAATATACCCTTTTTATTTCTGGGGGGAGCAGTAAACCTGCCCTTCTTAGCAATCCTTTTAATCGCTATTTTGATGAATACAGAGAATATCAGAAGGGTGGTGGTTCTATATAAAAATAGATAGTATTGATTGCGTAAAGAAGAAGATTGAGAGGATTATTGAAAAATCCCTTGTTTCCGAAGACCTAATCCATGCAAAAAACACTTTGGAGTGGCTACTTAAATTAAAGCCTGATGCTGATGATGCCCTAAAAATAGCTGCTTTAGGTCATGATATTGAAAGAGCGGTTGAAGAACGGAAAGTAAAACGCAAAGATTACAGGGCTTACGATGAGTTTAAAAAAGCTCATGCTTTAAACAGTGCTAAGATCTTAAAAGAAATAATGAAGGGGTGCAATGTAAGAAAAGAATTAGTCGAGGATGTCTTTTTTCTTGTACGCCATCATGAAACGGGAGGCGATAGAAGAGTCGATGTTATAAGAGATGCCGATAGCATCTCGTTTTTTCATGTAAACCTGCCATATTACTTTGTCCGAAATGGCGTAGAAGAGACGAAAAAGAGGTGCTTATGGGGATACAAGAAGTTAGCCAAGAACCTGCAAGAAGTTGTGGTTAATTTTAACTATAAAGATAAAGAACTTGAGTCCCTTGTAAGAACTTGGATTGCATGTGGATAACCATGATAACGGAAAACACTACGTTAAGAAGGAAATGGGGCCGGGTCTTTAATCTTGATCCTTCGGAAATGAAACTGTTTAATAAAGATGTCAAAAACAAGACCTGAGTCTCGATGTTTCACAATTACTCGATTTTTTATGGGGTTGCAGAGTTATGGAATATCTGTGGATTTGTAAAGCATTTTATGCGCAATTTTAAGGAATTTTTGAGTAAATTTATTTTGACACTGAAATTCAATTGGATATTGTGGAATGTAGTATATTGATTATTAGATTCATGAGAATTGCATAAGGAGGGGCAATGTCTTTTATTGTGACTGTTTATGTGCGTGAAGGTATTGTTATGACTAGCGACAGTAGACTTACTCTTAATGCTACCCAACAACTGCAGCAACAACAAGTTGTACAATTAGCTGTTGGACAATCTGATTCAAATTACAAAACATTTCTTGCGACTAACAAGTTAGGAATATCAACTTGCGGCGAAGCGTCAATAAACAATGTGCCAATTGGAGGATATGTTGAATCCTTTATAAATGAACATTTACCCCAAGGTAATTATGAAGTTGATCAAGTACCGCAAGAACTTTTAAGTTATTTCCGCAACTTCACACCTATCCCCAACATAACATTTCATGTTGGAGGCTATAAAAAAGTAGACAATGTATATCAACAGCATGTATGGAATGTACAAATTCAGCAAAACACCTGTCAAAGAATTAATGATGGTACTAATCAAGGCGTAAGCCGGGGAGGCGAAGGCGACATTCTTGCAAGAATTATCAAACCAACCTTTTCTCAAGATTCTCAAGGTAATTATCAACCTTTTTCTAATCATCCAATTCCTTATCAATTCTTTACATTACAAGACGCTATCGATTTTTCAATTTATGCTATAAGAACTACTATTGACACAATTAGATTTCAACCAAGGCCAAAAAGTGTTGGTGGCCCAATAGATGTTTTAGTTATCAAACCCGAAGAAGTTAAATGGGTACAAAGGAAAGAATTAAAGGGCAATTCCACTTAACATTGTACTTATTGATATAAAGTTTAATCTAATAAAGCACTCGAGAGGGATACAAAATAAGTTGGCACTTTTTTGCACTCCTCAGTTTAACGTTAGGCCACTTCAAGCAACAAATCCAATACTTTCTCGTCTACCGGATTATTGGAAATATGCTCACTTAAAAGTTCGAAGATAGTCCAGTTAGGCCCACCAGTTTACTTTTTCCCTCACACCCTTTCTCTCGACGCATCCGTAGGTTACCTGCCCGCCAATGACTGGCTCAAGCAGGCGGGGAGCGGCCGATGCGGCAAGTCAGTGGTTCGCCGTGTCCGACGGTAGGTGGGAATCCACTTAGGCCTACCACTAATTCGGTTAATAGTTAATAGTAAAAATTTTAAAGCTTTAATAGTGGGTCCGGAGGTTTTTTGGTTAAAAGGGCCTTTAAATTTTTGCCTTTTGTCGGTTTTCCTCAAGGGGCTTTGAAACTATTTTTTATCCTGTTGGCTTAAGAGGGAAAAGATAAAAAACATTCTCCCAAATGGGGGTTAAATTGTTTTACGCGGTTTGACCGCCGACTTGTTAGTGGAAGGGAAAAGAAAGTTTAAAGAAAGATGTAAAGTAGAATCGATAAAAGTCCGATAAATAAGATAAAAATGAACGGTGAAAGAAAATTTGCCGGGGGGCGAAAAAATTATGACCGATTTTGACAGACTAGAACAGATTGAGAAGCGGCGCTTGGAGCTAATAGTGCTTGCCATAGTTGTAATTGTAATTTTAACCATTGCTATCTGTTTTGCCCTTGCTGCTTTTGATTATATTACCGGATGGGTAGAGTTTGTTTACTCAAACATAATTGCGCGCATAATCTTTGGCTTACTCATTATCGGTGTTGTGCTGAATTTGTTCTTCAAGGCAAGGTCTCAAAGTGATTTGAGCAAAGAGTTGCATCGGAAACTAACTCAAGCTATGGAAATTTTAGAAAGAAAGGTAGAGACGCAAGCTTTTCTGCACGCTGTTAGTAGATCTTTTATAGAAGCTTCCGACCCCTCCGAGGCGCTTGAGCGTGTTATGCATAAGACCCTGGCGTTTACCAGGGCCGAATTTGGAGGCATTCTTTTAAGGTTTGGCTTAGAACAAGGAGAAGATATAAAAATTTTCAAGGCGGGTACGTCTCCTCGGCATCAGGAGTCATGTGATTCAGGAGTTTCGCTAGTTGAGCAATTAGCTCTCAGGATGGCCAGTAACGCTCAGCCCATCATTATTTCTCCCGAGGAAGAATCCTTGGATGACGTAAAAATTGGCGGGGAGACCGCATTCAAATCTGCTATAGGCATTCCCTTGGAGAGCAAAGATAAAATAGTGGGGTTTCTTGTGTTCTGGAACCTGGAGTCGGATTACGGCTTTACCCAGGACGATTTACATGTTCTAAAAATCCTTGCCGATGAACTCGAAATAGCTATCGAAAACGCGTGGTTCAGTAGGGATCTAGAGAGGGCCAACAAGCACTTAAAACTTGTTCAAAACAAACTTGTCCAATCTGAGAAGCTTGCTTCCTTAGGTCAAATCGCCACGGATATCGCTTGTGAGATAGATGACCTTCTAAACTCTGTGAACGACAGTCTTGAAGCTCTTAAAAAACATGTTGAAGATGTAGCTGTTTTAATTGAGAGGTATCAAGAGTTGAAGGAGATTTGTGAGGACGAGGACGTGAAGGCAACGAAGAGGATGAAAGAGGAAATCTCCAAACCCCGGGAGTCAATAGATATCGATTTCATTCTTAGAAATATTGAGAAGTTAACAAGGGAGTCCAAAGAGGGCACGGAGAAAATTAGGAAGATAATGCTGAACCTGAGAAATATTGCTGGGGCTGAAGGTGAAAACTCAAATTAGCCGATGTTAATAGTGTGGCCTCAAGAACGCCTCGAATATAGTTTAAAGCGAGCTTAAGCTTAGTTACGAAAGAGTATAGAAATATTCCTCAAATAAGATATGTCCTACAGGCCGAAACAGGTTTTCATGAAGTTACTTTTAAGTGTTGCCCAGACCGTACCCAAAACAGGGCGGGCAATGAAATCACTTTTGTCATAAATTTACCCATTGTGAGATTACAACCATCTTTCTCTTAACACAGCCCCTTTATTTGCTCCCAAATCCTAAAAGACAAGTGTTACGCACAGTTTTCTTGCTGGGTATCGGGTTTGCCTTTGGGCTCTTTGTTTTTGAATCCTTCCAAGCGATTCTAACAACCATACCAATGGGTAGGTTACAATTGTGAAAAAGTGTGCTAGCATTTTATTAGTTTGTATGTGTAAGTATGTAAGAATTTTTAGTCCCCGGAAGATAAAAAGGGGCTCAGATATGGATGATGCCACTAAAAGATTAAACTTATCACGCTTTTTAGTGATGGGGACATTGCTCCTTGTGTGCATTGGGCTAGAATACTATTTCCACTTTCTTTTGGATATACACATCGTCTACACCCACTTATTTTATATCCCCATCGTTTTGGCTGCTATTTGGTGGGGGCTTAAGGGCGGACTTCCTGTAAGTTTGATTCTAGCTTTCCTGTACGCGGGGTCTCATTTTCCCAACGTTGAGTTGTCCGTTCTATCTAGAGGTCTCATGTTTGTTCTTGTAGGGACCGTGATGGGCATAGTAAGCGATGGACGCAAGCGAGCAGAGAAAGAGTTGCGCAAGAAAAAGGAAGCAGAGGCCATCTTTCTGGGCTCGGGCGATGGAATGCGAACCATCGATACAGGATATAAAATCACCAACCAAAATGAAGAGATGGGCCGTCTTTGTGGCATCGAAAAAATCGAAGCGGTGGGCAAAAAATGCAGCGAGATATGCCCCAGTTCCCTTTGTAACACAGATAAATGTCCTCTCCGTCAAATTCTCTCAGGTACTAGTCGGGTGGAGATTGAAACAGAAATAACTTCGGTGAAAAGGGAAAACATCTTCGTTAGTCTCCTAGCAACGGCACTCAAAGACGATGAGGGGAAAGTCATTGGCGCCATCGAAAGCTTTCGTGATATTACTAAGCGCAAGCGAGCGGAGGAAGCGTTACGTAAAACTAACCGGGCACTCAAGACACTCAGCGAATCCAACCAAGCGTTGGTGCGTGCCACAAAAGAGTCAGATCTATTGCAGAGCATATGTCAAATTATTGTAAATGTTGGTGGATATCGTCTGGCATGGGTCGGGTTTGCAGAGCAGGACGAAAAGAAGAGCGTGCGCCCGGTAGCACAGGCAAGATATGAAGAAGGATATATCGACACATTGAACATCACCTGGGGGGATACCGAGCGAGGACGCGGTCCCACGGGCACGGCTATCCGGACCGGCGTGCCCAGCATTGTAAGAGACATCTCAACCGATTCAAGTTTTAAACCTTGGCGCTCCGAAGCAACTAAGCGCGGCTATGCTTCATCAATCGCTCTTCCTTTACTTGCCAACGAACAGACTATTGGGGCATTAAACATCTATGCGGTGGAGCCAGACTCTTTCGACTCGGAGGAAGTGAAGATGCTTGTGGAACTGGCAGACGACTTGGCCTATGGTATTGCGACACTGCGCGCGCGCGCCGAGCACAAGCGGGCGGAGGAGGCGTTGGAGGAAAGTGAAGCTCGCTATCGTAGTTTTATCGAAGGGGCACATGACATGATACAAAGCGTTAGGCAAGATGCGAGTTTTGAATTTGTCAACAGGGCTTGGCTAGAGACCTTAGGATATACCGAGGGAGAGCTGTCGGATATCAAACTATGGGATATCATTTCCCCGGATTCTCTAAAACATTGTCAGAATCTATTCCCCAAGGCTATGGCTGGAGAAACCATTACTAATTTTCAGGCAACTTTCATGGCCAAGGATGGTGGGCAGATTATTGTAGAAGGAAACGTGTTTCCGCGTTATGTCGGGGGCAAAGTAATTGCGACACAGGGCTTTTTCCACGACATCACCGAGCGAAAGCAAGCCGAAGAGAGACTACGGGAGGGAGAGGAGTTAAAATCTTCTATCCTTAAGTCCATCTCTCATGCAGTTGTTGTCTTATGTGAACGCCAAATCATTTTCGCAAATGAAGGTGTTGAGACCGTCTTTGGCTGGAAGCCAGAAGAGTTAATCGGCCAGAGTACCAGGTTATTATATAGGTCTGAAAATGAATTTAAAGAAATTGGTAAGCATTTTTATCCTAGACTTGAGAAGCAGCGAACTTACGGTGAAGAGTTTCCTTGTCGACGCAAAGACGATAAAGATATCATGTGCATGGTAACTGCTTCAACGATTGGAAAAACCTTAAAAGACAAGAAAATCGTGGTTGTTTACGAAGATGTCACCGAGCGCAAAAAGACCGAAAAGAAACTCGAAAGCAGGGTTACTGAGCTTACTGCTCTCTCCGAAATAAGCACAGATATTGGCTCCACCCTAGAACTCGACAAAGTTCTTAACTTAAGCTTGGAGAGTGCCATAAAGCTTCTTAACGCAGAGTGCGGCTCAATTATGCTTCTAAATGAGGAAGAAAAGCTCTTAGCCGTTGCCGCCTCCTCTTGTCTAAGCAGTGAGTTTACCAAAGCCCAAGAGAGACTGGGAGAAGGCATCGCCGGTTATGTCACCAAGACAGGGGAACCCCTCCTCTTAAAGAAAGACCTGAAGGATACCCGCTTTGAGAAGTATAAGAAGAAGAGAAAGATAAAGGATGCCCTCTCTGTTCCCATAAGGACCAAGGATAAGATAATTGGGGCATTTAACGTAGATAACAAGAGAGAAAAGACCTTTACTCAAGGCGACTTAAGACTCTTTACCATCTTGGCCTCCGAAGTTGGAGCAGCCATCGAGAATGCCTAACTCTATCAAGACATAAGGAAAGGTTTACTAAATACAGTTGAGGCACTGGCTATGGCCGTTGATGCTAAAGATCCCTACACCCAGGGTCACTCGGATAGAGTCGTAAAATACAGTCTGGCCATTGCTAAAGAGATGAATCTATCTAAAGAGGAGATAGAAGAGATTGAGATAGCGGCCCGCCTTCACGATGTCGGAAAGATAGGGGTAAGTGAAAAGGTACTAGGAAAACAAGGCAAGCTTACGGATAAAGAATGGGAAGAAATCAAGGCCCACCCCGAAACTAGCGCCAAGATTCTTGAACCAGTGGACTTTCCTTCAAGTATAGTCTCCTCTGTCCTTCACCATCACGAGCGCCCCGATGGTAAAGGGTATCCAAATGGCTTATCAAAAGATAAGATTCCTTTAGGGGCAAGCATCATTAAGGTGGCCGATGCCTTTGATGCCATGACCTCAGCCAGGCCTTATCGTAAAGCTCTGCCCGATGAAAAAGCTATAGATGAGTTAAAAAAATATGAAGGAACTCAATTTCTCCCCGAAGTTGTCGAGGCGTTTTTGAAGGTTTATGAAAGAGAGATAAAAAGGCAAAGGGGAAAGGGTTGAGATTAGGTAATTAAACAGTGCCCTGCTTCCTGATTCACTTGGCATGTTGTGCTTGGTTGGAAAGATTAACCCATCATGAAAAATTTTCTTAAAACATCTCGATAAATACGAGCGTTTCTCGTGTTCTGATATTCTCTCGCTTGTTGTTATGTATAAGAATCAGCGGACACCACCAAATTTCGTTGACATGTCAAAGGGGCTATAATATAGTAATGGCTTGCCAGATACTGGTCTTAGTACGGAGTTTGTAAATTGATATAAGATATCTTAGAAGTTTAAAGAGATGGGGGATTAGCTCAGCTGGCCCCTCAGCCCAGTAGGGTTCCGGGGTCCCGGAGGTCGAAGACCGAGGGAGAGAGCGCCGCTTGCAGCGCGCTGGTCTTGGTACGGAATTTGTAAATTGATATAAGATACTTTAGAGGTTTAAAGAGATGGGGGATTAGCTCAGCTGGGAGAGCGCCGCCCTTGCAAGGCGGAGGTC
>JAUWKI010000005.1 GCA_030614255.1 Actinomycetes bacterium | reverse complement strand
TAATATACCGAGTTATCGTATGGCTACGGCTAAAGACAGAAAAATACGGGAAATGGGGTAATTTTTTTAACTCAAACATCGGGAAAAATAATTGTCGTCAGAGGGGAAAAATAGTTGACGTCCATCACCTGCTGGAGCTTTTTATGCTTTCTTCGGCAATTTTGGTTAGATCGGCAATCACTTTAACTAACTTAATTAAACTGCTTTTTTTCTCAAATTCTTTGGTTGTTTTTGTTCTTTTCTTTATTTCTTCTATGAATTCTTCTCTTCCTAGATACTGTTGTTCAGACAAATCATAGAATTCTTCTTTATGTCTCGCATTTTTCTCCTCGAAAATAAATTTTAAATATAGTTCTCTGGCTTTACTTTTACTTCTGGAAAACATCGAGAGTGTTTTATCTGTTTCAACAAACTTCATTTTCTTTTTATCCAGATAAACAAGATGACTGGTCCATGAATATTTACTGGGACAGTCGACTATTTTTGAGCGTACCGGATTGAGATGAATATACCTTATAAGTTCCAGAAGGTAAGGGTCTTTTTCGCAGAGGATGGCTTTGTATCGTCCTTGAAAGAGATGTCCAACTCGACTGTATTTGCGGTTAAAATATTGGGTATAGCTTTGCTGAATGCCCTGCATTGATTTTGAGAGAGGGGTGTCTTCTGTTTCTAAAAGAAGATGGACGTGATTTGTCATAAGAGCGAAAGCGTAAAGATGGAAGGAGGTTCGTTCTTGATATTTTTTTAAAAGACTTAGATATTTTAGATAATCTTTACTTTCTGTAAATATATCTTCCTTATTGTTACCTCGGGCAATAATATGATAGAGTGCTCCAGCAAATTCAATTCGTGGTTTTCTTGCCAACGTGTCTCCTTCATTGTTTTCTCCAATCTAAATAAATTCAGTGGAGTTTGTCAAGTTTGTCAGGCCTGACCCCCTATGCTGGAAGAATATCTGCAGAAATAAGTGGCTAAGGGAATAATATTAAAGAAAATAGTAACTCCGTAAAAGACTAGTGCTGGACAATCTGGCCCAGTTTATCGCTGATTACATCTGGTGTGACATCTACGAGGTGAGCCAATGAGAGTATGTCACTTTGTCGAAGCGAGCGAACGTTCCAATCAAATTCTTTTCTTTTATTATCTATATATTTAATGTAGTTATGGAGCAGGGTTTTATCTGTATCAGAGAGATCGGGGATGATCTTTAAATTAACTCGATCTCTTCTATTGGAAGTTTCTTTTTCTACACGGATTAGCTCATCCGGATTAACATCATAAAATCGTGCCAGTTCCCAAACGTGTTGTATTGAGAGATTGCGCTGGCCTCGTTCATAAGCTCCTAAGGTGGAGGCCTTGAAGTTGCCCATGGTTTTATCCTCGACAAGTTTTAAACTATAACCCTTCTTCTTTCTAATCTCCCTTAATTTTTCTCCAACCAGCTTACTGTAGTTCATTTTTACCAGCTTTCCTTAACTCAGTTTTGTGGTTTTTGCACACAGAAGCCTTTTTTTTAGTCTTTTCTTTAGTACTATTATACAAAATCTCAACTAAATCACAATGGCAGAGATAAAATTGTCTATGTAAACAGGAGCACACTAGGTACTAGTCTGACGAAATGCAGATGGTTACTGCGATTGTATTAAGGAATTTTTGTGAAGATTATTGGGGGTTATTGCATTAATAGTTTTTATTGGGCTTATGTAGGACCGGAAGCAGAATCTTCTAAACCCAAAAATTAATATTATGCTAAAATTACCTTTGGTGATTAGATATAACTGCGAGAGTCGAAAAGGATTTAAAAAAAGTAGAAGAAGTTCTGAAGCACGAAGTGGCAAGCGGCCACAAAATTTTCTCGTCTTCAGATAATAATGAGATGGAGCGCATCCCTCAAGGAAGGGATCTTCTTCAGGCAAAATTGCTTTTGCTATCGGCGGAGTTTGGGAGCTATGATTTTGAAAGACTTCTTCCCGCGGCGCTGGCTGTTGAGCTTTTTGACCTGGCTTTCAAGCGTCGTTACTACTCTCCACTAACTAATTTTTCTCTCATAATAGGCGATTTTTATTATGCCAAGGCAATCTCCCTTGTCACTTTTCTTGACGATGTTGGGGTGGTTAATATTCTTGCTCAGACAATCGCGAGTTTTGCCAGGGGAAATTCAGAAGATTTAGAGGAGTTTGAAAGACGAAGTGAGTTAGCAACCCTTTATAGGACTTCATGCTGGCTCGGGGCCTTAATCGGGAAGGTAGATGAGAAGATTGTTGAGACTTTGAAGTCCTTCGGATTAAATTTTGGGATATTTTATGAAGTCGGGGGAATCTCTGGTAATGTCATTGAAACTTGCAAGAATGTTGCCATAGAATCCCTAGAGGACTTACCCGGATGTCCCACTTCGGAGCAGTTTAAACTGCTTATTTCCAAAGGATAATTTTAGCCGCTTCTCTCTTTTTTCCTTTAAGTCTTTACTGTAAAATGTTTAAGTTCGTGAAATTTTTAATGGAGGTAGTTCTTTTGTCTAGTGCGGATTTAATTTTGCTTCATGCTCCAAGTGTCTACGATTTTCGGGAGCGCTCCATCATGTACGGCCCCGTTGCCGATTTAATACCGTCGGCTCCGATATTTGAGATGTACCCGGTTGGTTTTAGCACGATAGCTGAATATCTACATCGCTATGGTCACGAAGTTCGCATTATAAATCTAGCGGTGAAGATGCTGAAAAGTAGGGCATTTGATGTCGAAAAACTTATAAAATCGCTTCACCCGAAAGCATTCGGGATAGATCTTCACTGGCTTCCACATGCTCATGGAAGCATCGAAATCGCGAAAATCGTTAAGAAATATCATCCTAACATTCCGGTAATTTTCGGGGGATTTTCATCTTCCTATTTTCATCAGGAACTGGTTTCCTATCCTTGCGTCGATTATGTTTTACGAGGGGATTGTACTGAGGAACCCTTGAGGCGTCTCATTGAATGTGTTAAGGAGAAAAAATCAGTTGAAAATATTGCCAATCTTACCTGGAAAGATGGGCAGGGAAAGATACACGAGAATCCAATTACTTATGTGCCCGAAGATATAAACTGCTTTTCTATGGACTTTAGTCACATGATGAAGTCGGTTATAAAATACAGAGATATGGTGGGTTGTCTGCCTTGGAAGGATTGGTTGAAGACGCCATCAACAGCGGCGTTAACATGTAAAGGATGCACTAGAAACTGTACGTTCTGTGGGGGCTCGGCCTATACCTCAAAGAATTTTTACGGACGGGATAAAATTGCCTATCGCGACCCCGAGCGTGTAGCCGATGATATAGCGAATATTCAAAAAACCTTGAAGAGTCCAACCTTTGTTATAGGTGACTTGCGACAGGCAGGCGACGAATATGCCGACAGATTTTTTAAAGCCGCAAAAGAAAAGGGTATTACCAATCAGGTGGGTTTGGAATTTTTCACGCCTCCGCCGGAAGATTTCTTCAAAAAGGCGAAAAATGCTCTGCCTCACTACGCCATGGGGGCTTCTTTGGAATCCCACGATCCCAAGGTTCGCAAGGGCTCCGGCAAAACCTATACCAATGAGGAAGTTGAAGCAAGCATCGGTTGGGCGCTTGAGAACAACGTTGAGCGCTTTGAGATTTACTACATGACCGGTTTGCCATATCAAACTGCGGAGTCAGTTTTAGATACCGTAAATTATTGTGAATACCTCTATCAAAAATTTAATGGTGATAAGAGAGTTTTAATGTTCCTTTCGCCCATGGTTCCCTTCTTGGACCCAGGAAGTTTAATTTATGAGAATCCCGATAAGTACGGATATACAATCAAGTGTAAAACGCTTGAGGAACACAGACAAGCACTTCTACAACCGAGTTGGAAGCATGTCTTAAACTATGAAACCAAATGGATGACACCTGACGAATATGCCTATAGCACTTATGATGCCATGATAGGCATAAATAAGATCAAGGCAAAATACGGTGTTATCTCTGAGGCGGAAGCCAAACAGATGGATGCAAGACTTCATTTTGAAAAGGGTTTGATGAAACAGATAGATGAAATTATACTTATTGAGGATATTGAGTTAAGAGAAGCAAGTTTAAATGAGTTAAAGAGTAAAGTTGATAAATATAGCGTAGCCCCGGATGCTAACAAGTATCAATCCCTAGACTGGCTGAATCAGCTTTTTTCTGGGAACAGACTATGGAACCTTGGTGTGTTTAATTTCAAACCACTTGGAGTTTTGCGTGCTTTAATGACCCCAAACAGGGCAGGAGATTAAGTTGGTTCGGACAGATTCGAAGCAAGAATATATTCAGTCTACCTTTTCTAAAATAGCGAAATCTTACGATCTAACGAACTCTCTTCTTAGTTTTGGTCTTCATCATTCTTGGAAGAATTTCGCCGTTTCTCAACTCGGAGATTTCTCTGAGGGTAAGTTTCTAGATATTTGTTCGGGCACGGGGGATTTGGCCATGAAAATAGCCGAAAAATTGAGCAAAGGAGAGGTTAGAGCCCTCGATTTTTGCTCCGAGATGATTGAGTTTGGCAAAATGAAGATTGCAAAACACGGGCTAGAAGATAAGGTAAAGTTTGTTTTGGGCAACGCGGAAGAGATTCCTTTTGAGAATGATATCTTCGATGGAGTAACCGTGGGTTTTGGTGTCCGAAATGTTGAGCATATAGATAAAGCTTTCAGTGAAATGTACAGAGTTTTAAAACGGGGGAAAAGGGCGGTCTGTCTGGAGTTTTCGAGTCCACCATCTCCTTTTTTTAAGCCCTTTTATCTTTTCTATTTGTCTAACATTCTTCCTATAATCGGCGGTTTATTTGGAGGGGATTTTGATTCTTATAAATATCTTTCGACCTCGATTAAGAAGTTCCCAAACCAGGAGAGACTAAAAGAGATTATGGAGGAAAGTGGCTTTAAAGACGTTAAGTACTATAATTTAACCCTTGGAATTGTTGCTGTTCATGTCGGTGTCAAATAAAATTTGTAGGTGAAAATGTCTAAAGTTTATTCGTTACCATCTCGCCTAAAAGAAGATTTAAAGCTAGTTGAAGACGAGCTTACAAGGATTGTATCCTTAAAAGAAGGGAAGCTTGCCGAGGCAGCTTTAACTACGCTTAAAGCAGGGGGTAAAAGGCTTAGGCCAATTCTCGTTCTTTTGACGGGAATGATAAATATATATGATGTATCCAAGCTAATACCCTCGGCTGTGGCCATTGAGTTAGTTCATACAGCATCCCTAATTCACGACGATGTTTTAGACGGAGCCGATACGCGTCGCGGTTCTCCGACGATTAATGCTACATGGGATGAGAAGGTGGCCATTTCTACGGGGGACTATCTGTTTGGAGTAGCCTTCGAGATTCTTTCAAAATTGAATAATCCTTACCTTATGAAAGTAATGGCGGAAGCGGCTCTCGCGCTGAGTGTCGGGGAACTTCATCAGATGAGAACTTGCCGTAACTTTAATCAAACTATAGATGATTATTTGACCAAGATAAGAAATAAGACAGCTCTCTTGTTTTCCGCGGCTTGCTCGATGGGCGCGGTGCTCTCAGGTGCAAAGGAAACAGAAATTGAGGCAGTGGGAAGATATGGTGAAAACCTTGGAATGGCATTTCAGATATATGACGATGTTTTAGATATTTCGGGGGATAAGAGGATACTTGGAAAACCAATCGGGATAGATTTAAAAGATGGCATGGTTACTATGCCTATATTTCTTGCTCTGCAAGAAACCTCACAGAGGGCATATTTACAAAATGTGGTAGAGAATGTAAATTCAACTGAAGAAGAGATAGAAAAAGCTATCAGGATAATTAAAGCCACTTCAGCAATTAAGGAAACAAAGAATAGAGCGAAAGGATTTGTGGAAAAAGCCTTCGAGGCTCTGAAATTAATCGATGCTGATGAAGCAAGAAGAGAGCTACGTTTCATCGGAGAGTTTGTAATTAATAGGTATCATTAAATGGCTTATGGCTGATGGCTTATGGCAGATAGCAGATGGCAGATGGTTTATAGATTAGAGCAGATGATTGCCCGTCTTTGGTGGGGTATATGGCGTACATTGAAGGGGAAATAAAGTGGCGTTTAGGTTTGAGAGTTTGAAAATCTGGCATTTAGCGACTAAATATGTGAGTAAAGTTTACAACATTACAGACTCATTTCCTCAGAATGAGGTTTTTTGGGTTTACTCAGCAGATTAGACGAGCTGCGGTCTCAGTTTCTCTTAATATTGCTGAAGGATCTGGTCGAGACAGCAATAAAGATTTTAAGCCTGTCTGCCGACAGGCAGGCGTTTCTTAGATATAGCTACAAGTTCTATTTTTGAAGTCGTTTCGGGATTTGCTATGGCTTTAGATAGAGGATACGTTAATGAAAATTGCAATCAGGAAATTTATAATAATTCAGAGGTTCTTGCCAAGAAAATCAATTCCTTCAAAAGTACTTTAAGTGATTGAATAGAAGATTTTTTGTTTTTACTATTGAGTGACTCCATCACTGATGGAGGAACAGGCTATCAGCTAGATGGTTGTTAGCAAATTGGAGGTTTGCATGTTATTAGCAGCAAAATGGGTTTTACCTGTAAGTCAAGAATCGATAGAGGACGGAGCGGTTGTTGTTTCCGGAGACAAAATTGAAGCCGTTGGAAAGCGCAAGGAGCTTGAAAGGAACTATCCCGAAGAGGAAGTTAAAGACTTTGGTCAAGCTGTGCTTATGCCGGGCTTCGTAGATGCGCACGCACATCTTGAATATAGTGTTTTCAGAGGGCTCTGTGACGACCTTTCCTTTACCCACTGGAAGATGCAAGTAACAAAGAAAAGCAAAAAACTTACGGCTAAAAACTGGTTTTCTTCTGCTGAGCTCGGTGCGCTTGAGGCGATTAGATCGGGGATTACCTGTATTGCCGATACTACAGATACAGGCGCGAGTCTTAAAGCTTCAAGGCAAGCGGGTCTTCGTGGGATTATATTTCACGAAGTAATGGGAATGGATAACTCAAGAGTGGGCCGGATAATTTCGGAGGCCAAAAAGAATGTATCTTCTTGGCAAGCGGAAGCGGAAGGAACAAATCTGGAGATTGGTATCTCCCCTTATTCGGTTTATACTGTTTCACCACCTCTCTTTAAGGCCGTAAGTGATTGGGCAAAAGAGGATAATCTCACGGTCTGCTTTCATCTTGCCGGTTCCCCCGACGAATACGAATTTGTTAAATATGGCTCTAGTCCTTTAGCTACTTCCTTTTTGGAACAGATGGGTTGGAATGACCTTCTTTGGCAGCCAACGGGTGTGAGCCCGGTAAAATATGTTGAGCAGTGGGATGCATTGGAATCAGGAAAGGTGATTGTTGTTCACTGTATTCAGGTTAGCGACGCGGATATAGATATTTTAAAGAAGTATGACGTCTCCGTCGTTCATTGCCCGAAGTGTAGTGCAAAACTGGGGATGGGAGTAGCTCCGCTTGGTAAGTTTCTCTACCGGGACCTCAAGGTGGGAATGGGTATGGATAGTCCCGCAAGCAATAATACAATGGACATGTTTGATGAGATGAGAATAGGACTTTTACTTCAACGAGGTCTGGAGGAGAAGGTAGAGGGATTATCGGCGGAAAACTTTATTAAACTGGCCACCCTTGGTGGAGCGCAAGCTCTTAGAATTGACTCCGAAGTCGGTTCTTTGGAAAAGGATAAAAAAGCTGATTTAATAGCGGTTGACGTCTCTCACACTCACCAAAATCCTGTGTGTGACCCCTGCTCTGCTTTGGTATATACTGCAAATCAAGAGGATGTAATATTTACAATGGTTGGAGGAAGAGTTCTCTATGAAGGAGGCGAATACCTTACTCTTGATAAAGAGAGAATAATAGCTACGACTAAACCGGTAAGAGCGAAACTCAAGGGTTAAGGTTTGTAAGGTTTATGCAAGAGCGTGGAGTAGTAGTCAAAATCGAAGAAGACAAAGCCATAATTGAGATTGAACGGTCTGCAGCGTGCAAGAGCTGTCGCGCGTGTTACCGGGGTAATGATAATAAAATGCATCTTGAGGTATCAAATCAATCGGGGGTCGAGGTTGGCGATGAAGTAGGCCTCGATATTCAATCTAAAAGTATTTTAATTGCCTATACAACGGTTTTTTTGGTTCCCTTGTTTTTTTTGGTGAGTGGTTTCTTTTTGGGAGAGTTTTTGGTCAACTTTTTTGGCGTGGGACTCAATTCACAAAATTTTGGTTTCTTTATGAGCTTGATTTTTCTCGGGTTTTCATATCTATTGATTAGAAAGATTGATAAAAAGGCGGCATCCAGTGGCCAATTTGAACCTCATATTGCTCGTGTTTGGAAAAAAAATTGATTTTGCCAGGAGGCGATTTGTTTGAAAGATGACGAATTATTTGAAGACGAATCAGGGTCTGAAGGGAAGGGGAGTAAAAAGACAAAAAAAAGTACAAAAAGTACTTCTTCTAATCAACAAAAATCATCTCAAGAATTTGATTTGATGTCTCAAAGTATAGGGTTAGTTTGGGCAGTTGGTTTAATTGTGGTTGCATTCGTTGTTGGTTTTTTTGTAAGAGGATTATTCTTGCCGATGGGAACTACCGGCTCGTCGACGCAAGCTCCTCCTATTACGGAAGAGCAGATGCAGAGTGGTGAGATGCCAGCTGGTCATCCATCGGTCGGTGGTGAAATGCCAATGGAAGTTCCGTCGATGGCCGAAACAACTCCGGCTTCGGTGGGGGAGGCAGAAGTTGGTACCGAAACTACCGCAACTCCTTAATTTAATGAAGGAGCTTTATAATGTTAGATAAGACCCAAGCTTCGTTTACAAGTAAACTTATTGCGTTGGGAATAGCTATTTTATTTATAGCGAGTTTTTTAGGTGGATTCGCCTATCTTCTAAATCCACCCCAACAGACTCAAAATCAAGTTGACTCTCAAGAGTTTGATTTTCAAAATGAAGTGTCCCAAATAGGAGCTTATCTGGAGGAAAACCCAGAGGATGTTCAAGCTTGGACTGAACTTGGAAACAAATATTACGACTGGGGAGCTCAGACCGGGGATTTAAACATATTTGCAGCAGCCGTTGATGCATATAGAAGTGCGTTAGAACTCGACCCAAACCTGAATGATGTGCGTACGGATATGGCACTTGCATATCTTTTTATGGATAATACAGGGAAAGCTATTTCTGAATTGGAACAAGTTCTTGAAAATGATCCCAACCACGTAAATGCAATCCTTAATTTAGGTTATGCGAACAAGATTGCGGGAAATTTCTCTGAAACCGTTAAGTTTTGGGAGAAGTTTTTAGAAATTGCGCCGAAAGATCACCCTAGAATAGAAACTGTCAAACAAGGATTAGAAGAGGCCAAAAAGGAGATTTCAGAAACCAAAGAAAATACTACTGAGTTAGAAAGTGGCTGATGGCAGATAGCAGATGGCAGATAGAGTATGGAGTATAGTAAAACCAGCAATCTGGCTAACAAACTCCCGACTCCCCACTAAGAGACTCCCGACTAAAATGGGGTGTTTTCCATGTTCATCGATAGAATGGATGCGGGCAAACAATTAGCAAGTTCCCTCGTTGATTACGAGGGCAAAGATGTTGTTGTGTTGGCAATTCCTCGCGGTGGGGTCATAACGGCTAAAGAAGTTGCAAAACGGCTGAAAGCTCCTTTGGATTTAGTTATTCCTCGAAAAATTAGCGCACCTGGAAATCCTGAGCTAGCGATAGGGGCTTTGGCAAGTAAAGAGACGGTAATGATAAATGAACAGTTGAAAAAAAGTTTACGAGTTTCAAATGAATATATAGAAAGTGAAGTTAAAAAACAGACATTGGAAATAGGTAGGCGTCGGCTTAAGTACTTAGGTAACAGAATTGAAACAAACTTAAAAGATAAAGTAGTCATTCTTGTTGATGATGGTATAGCAACAGGATATACGGCCTTAGCGGCGATAAATGCGATTCGAGAAAAGAAACCCAAAAAATTAATTTTGGCAGTTCCTGTTTCACCGAAAGATACTTGTAAACGTCTTGGCACAGAAGTTGATGAATTGGTTTGTCTACACTCTCCTGAACTTTTCTTTTCGGTAAGTCAATTTTATACATATTTTTCGCAAACGACTGACGATGAGGTAATTGAAATTATAAAAAGTTTTGGAGGGAAATGATGGGATTGGTTTTAGTAGTTTGTAGATAAATATTGATTAAGCAAATTGTAAAAGATATTATAAGTATTAACTTTTTTAGACCTGGAGGTGCTTTGTATGTTTGGTCTCGGAATGCCTGAGATTTTAACCATAATGGTGATAGCTCTTATAATTTTTGGTCCCAGGAAGTTGCCTGAAATAGGAAGAACTGCCGGAAAATTTATCCATGAATTTAGACAAGCTTCACAACAGATTGAAAATCAAGTGAAGATGGAATTCAGAGAAGTGGAGAGAGAGAAAAGGGAAGCCGAAAAACAAAAAAAGGAAGCTGAAAAACAGGAGAAAGAAGCCGAAGAACAAAAAAAGTCTGAAGAAGCAAATTCTAATGAGGTCGAGAACGAAGAAGAACAAGCAGATAAAAAAGTGGAAGCCGGGGGCAGTAATTAGTGTTTGATAAAAAGATGTCTATCTTAACCCATCTTGACGAATTGCGGAGAAGTATAGTAATTTCCGCAATTGCGGTTTTTATCGGAGCGTCGGTCTGTTTTTTTTATGCTTATCCAATTTTGGATATCATAAAGAAGCCCGCAGGTGATATAGAACTTATGTACATGGGTGTTTTAGATCCTTTTATGGCAAAATTTAAAATTGCACTTTTTGCAGGAATTTTTGTTGCCATTCCCGTAATAATATATCAGGTACTATCTTTTTTGGCACCTGCTTTAAAAGGTAGGGAGAAAAAGACAGTATATCCATTGGTCCTTTTATTTGTGATTCTTTTTGCGTGTGGCGTGGTTTTCGGGTATAAATATATTATGCCGGTTGGAACGGAATGGCTTTTAGGCCAAGCCGAAGGGCAAATAAGTCCGATTTTAACAGTTGATAAATATATAGCGTATGCAGCTTTATTTTTGTTGGCTTTTGGGATATCGTTTGAGATGCCACTTTTTATATTAGTCTTGGTAATGCTAGGCGTTGTTTCACCGGCCACATTGCGCAAAAATTGGCGGGTGGCTTATATAATAATATTGTTATTTGCGGCAATCGCGACTCCTGACTGGAGTCCTGTTACCATGGCTATTTTTGCTGCGCCGATGATTGTATTGTATGAATTTAGCATCTTATTGGCGTGGTGGTACAAAAAATTAAAAAAGAAGAAAAAAGAAGATCTGACAGAAGGGGGTGTAGAGCTTGACGCTACTTCAGACGGTTAATATTTGGTCCGATATTATTGGTTTTGGTGTATGGTTTATTATGATAGCTGTTTTTTGGATTTTTGATTTTTTCCTTCGTGTAGCGGTAACGGGACAATTTGCTAATCTTGTATTAGGTAAACATGATGTTAAAATTAAGACGGCCTTAGGAGAATACAAAGGAAAACCTGGGGAAAAGCTTGCCCATAAACATTAATTAAATTCAGGAGGTGAAATTGTGGCTGAACTTCATTATGCCGCGAAACCGCGGAGAATGGCGCATTTTATTCATTTGATTTGTATTGTTGGTTTGACTATTTCAGGGCTCTATATACGGTTCCCGTTTTTTTACGGGGGCATGGATTTTATGAAATGGGCTCACTATATATTGATGTACATAGTTGGCATAAATTTAATTTTGAGAATAATTTACTGCTTTTTCACTGTAGATAAAGGGGCTTACAAAGATTTTACTATCGGGTGGAAGGATATCAAAAATACACCGGCTGTCCTCATGTATTATGCTCACATGAAAGACGATTATCCAAATGTAGCAAATTATGCTTCTCTTCAGAAAGTAACTTACGATGTATTTTGGGTACTTTTACTAATTCAGGGTTTCACCGGATTTTCTTTAATGTGGAGAGAAGAATTGCTTACCTGGTGTGCTGGACCTTTTGGTGGGGTTGCTATTGCGGCAGCTTGGATGAGAGTATTTCATTATATCGGGATGTGGATATTTGTAATATTTACGACCATTCATGCTTATCTTTCAGTTCATGAGGGATTCCCCATTATGATGCACTGGGTTTTTTGGAAGAAGTTTCCGGGACTTAAAGAAGAATGGGAATCTCATCTTAAAGAAGAACACGCTCACTAATTCACCGATTTGGTATTAAAAAGCCCCCGTTTCGGGGGCTTTTTTTGTATGTTAGCTTGTTGGTTTGCACTTTATATTTTTAACTTTAATCCTTGCTCCTTACTTTACTCTTTACCTTTTTATCAATCTCTACCTAATCTCTCTACTTAATTTTTACTGAGTGCTGATATTGAAATTCATTGTAACTAATTGAAATTTGCTGTAATACAATTGTAATTTATGGTGATTCATTGAAATTAATGGTAACTAATTGTAATTTATTGTAATACATGAAAATTGCTTCGTTGAGACTAATTGTAATTACCACCTAATTTCTATTTAATCTCCACCAATTACTCCTTAATCCTAATTCCTAACCTTACCCTTTCCCCTTTACTCTATACCCTTAACTTATTCTCTGCTCTATGCTTTTAGCCATTCGCTATCAGCTATCAGCTATCAGCTATCTGCTATCTGCCATCTGCCCCGCCAGAGGCGGGCAAGTATCTGCCGGCAGCAATTTTTATCTTTCACTTTCAACTCATTCAAGACTGTGCTAATATATCGCGTTAATTGACCTATAAAGCGGGAGAGTAAGCAATTATGGCAAAACTTATAATAAGCGAGAAGGATAATGCGGCCAAGAGAATAGCTCATATTTTGTCTGGTGGAAAAGTTACAACGGGCAAGTCGTTTGGTATTCCAATCTATGCTTTTCAGGACAAAAAAGGGGAAGAATGCTTCATCATTGGGCTTAAAGGACACATTTTAAAGGTAGATTTTCCCGAAGATTACAGTAATTGGCAGAAAGTAAAGCCTATTGAACTTGTTGATGCCAAGATAGTTAAAATACCATCTCAGAAATCGATTATTAAAGCTCTTCAAAAGCAAGCCAAAAGCGCTAAGGGGATTATTGTTGCTACTGACTTCGATCGCGAAGGTGAGCTTATCGGAGTAGACGCGGTAAATAAAACTAAAGAAGTAAATTCCAAGGCCACCATAAAAAGGGCTCGTTTTTCTGCATTGACTGAGGATGAAATCAAAAGAGCGTTTGATAACCTTGAAGAGATATATGCAAATCTTGCAAAAGCAGGTGAAGCCAGACAGGATATCGACCTTATTTGGGGAGCTACTCTAACTCGTTTTATTTCACTTGCTTCAAAAAGACTCGGTAAACAGTTTTTATCTGCGGGGAGAGTACAAAGTCCCACGCTTGCAATTCTGGTTGACAGAGAAAAAGAGCGAAAGTTCTTTATATCGAAACCATATTGGCAAATTAAAGCGTTGTTGAAGGCGGAGCAAGACGAACAGGAATTTATAGCTCAACACAAAACCGATAAATTTTGGGATAAAAAAGAAGCAGATGAAATAGTATCTAATCTTGGGAAAAAGGGAGTAGTGGTTTGTTCCAAGAGAACAAAAAAATCAATTTCTCCACCAGCGCCGTTCAACACCACAAGTTTTTTGGCTACTGCCTCGTCGCTGGGTGTTGGCGCGTCTTATGCTATGCGTATCGCCGAAGGTTTATATATGGATGGACTAATTAGTTATCCAAGAGTAGATAATACAGTTTATCCTCCATCTCTTAATTTAAAAGAGATTTTAGCTAATTTAAAGAAAAGCAAACAATTGGGTGGTTTAGCTGCGCAAATTTTAGCTCAAGATAAAATTGTTCCCACAAGAGGAAAGAAAAAAACTACCGATCATCCTCCCATTCATCCGACCGGTGTGGCAAATGAAGAGGATTTGAAGCCGCAGGAATGGAAGATTTACCAACTGGTTGTTAGAAGATTTTTAGCAACTTTAGCTCCTCCGGCATCTATGGAAAGCGCAAGGATTGATATCAGCATTGAATGCCCTGCTCTTAAACGCTCAGAGCCTTTCTTTTTGCAGGGTTCGCGTGTTGTTGATGAAGGATGGTTTAAATTTTACAGTTACGGAAGGAAGAAAGACGAAGATCTCCCTCACTTAAGTGAGGGAGATACTGTTTTAGTCAAAAAGCCAATTTTAGAATCGAAGGAAACTCAGCCTCCCCAAAGATATGGTCAAGGTCGTTTAATTCAAGAGATGGAAAAGTTGGGATTAGGGACCAAATCAACCAGACATTCCATCATACAAGGTCTTTATAATAGAGGTTATGTTCACAGTGATCCTGTAATTCCCACGGAGGTGGGTATTGCCGTTACGGACACCTTGAAGAAAAATGCGGAAGCAATAACAAATCCTGCTCTCACTGCGCAATTGGAGCATGATATGGATTTAATAGCCGAAGGCAAGGTGGAAAGAGGTTCTATTGTTGATGCATCAAGAGGTGTGTTGCGAGTTATTGTTAAGGTTCTTGAGGAAAAAGAGGCTGAAGTTAGCGAGGGTATTAGAAATGGTATAAGGGAAAGCAGAATTATTGGCAAGTGCCCGGCTTGTAAGGGTGAACTCAGAATTATAAAGTCCAAAAAGACGGGAAAGAGATTTGTGGGGTGCTCGTCGTATCCAGATTGCAAAACTACTTATCCTCTACCTCAGTATGGTGATATTATTCCGCTTGGCAAGATTTGCGAAGAAAAAGAATGCGAAGCTCCTTGCATTAAGGTTATATATAAAAGAAAAAAACCGTGGATTACATGTATAAATCCGGATTGTTCCACGAAAAAGCCTTCCACTAAAAGTTAGATAAACTTCCCCTTTGGCCATCTTTTCTTTAATTATCAGTTGCTTGTAGCAGTTTAGCTTGGTTTCTCTTTTAGAACTATAGGCCATCAAGAAGCTGGTTTTAAACAGAAGCTTGGGCAAAACCAGTTATATCGGTAGTTGGTAAAGTGGACAGCGATATGTATCTTGGAGATAGTTTTGTGGCATTTCAGAGTGAGATAATGGTAGAAGTATCCGATAAAGAATATGTTATGATTGTTGATATTAACTCTTCTCAGTTCTTGAAGTGCAAGGGTTTAAGGGAAACGTTTGTTGTATCTGAACTGCTGAAACAAAAGTTTGAGCATGAAAGGTGTCTAGGAAGTGGAATTTAAGGATTTTAGCGGGCCCCTTATTGGAAAAGATAGGGTCAAGCGGTATGTCGAATCTCTTAGACGTAAAGACAAAGTGAAAAGAATTTACCGTCCTTTAATCGCACGAATATTATCCGAATCAACTCAACTTCCTCGAAGAATTTTAGATTTGGGCACAGGCCCCGGTTTCCTTGCGTT
This sequence comes from Actinomycetes bacterium, assembly GCA_030614255.1. Taxonomy (GTDB): domain Bacteria; phylum Actinomycetota; class Aquicultoria; order UBA3085; family Oleimmundimicrobiaceae; genus JAUSCH01. The sequence goes on along the minus strand of JAUWKI010000005.1, from coordinate 47,374 downwards.
GGAGTTTGCAAAAAAGCTTCCCGGTGCTTCTGTCGTAGGCTTAGATTTATCACCGGATATGATTGAATATGCTGAGAATTTTGTCGAATGTAAAAGTCTAAAAAATTTACGTTTTGTCTTAAGTGACGCTCAGGAAATTCCATTCGAAGATAACTACTTCGAGGTCGTTGTTTCTCACGGTATGATAAAATGTGTTTCTGATGTTCAAAAAATGTTGAACGAGATTTATCGTGTTCTATCTGGAGGTGGATGTGCTTACATCATCGATTCCCGAAGGGATGTTACACCCAAGGAATTTGATGAGATTACCAAGATTTTACACCCGGTTGATAAAGAAAAATCGAGAAGATCGGTAGACAAAAGTTATCGAACCAGTGAAATTAAAGAAATTCTTGGTAAAATGTCTTTTAATAAGAATACACAAATCAAAGTGAAGGGCTTAATCTACGAAATCAAGATTCGCAAACCCTTTAATTGATATAATTAATGGTCTATCAATCGAGATAAATATGGATAATTTTAGCTTTAGGAGGCAAGTGTGAAGATAAGTATAATCGGCGGGGGGCACGTGGGGGCCACATGCGCTTTTTTGATAGCAAAAAGAGACCTGGGGGAAGTGGTATTGGTCGATGTGGTTGAGGGACTTCCTCAAGGAACGGCCCTTGATATGATGCAATCTTCCTCCTCTGAGGGTTTTGATAGTAAAATTTTTGGAACGAATGACTTTGAAGATATTGCTGACTCCGATTTAGTCATAGTGACCGCTGGGTTCGCTAGAAAGCCCGGGATGAGTCGTCTTGATTTACTGACGAAAAATTCTGAAATTATCAAATTGGTTATCGAGAATATCGTTAAGTTCGCATCGAACGCAAAAGTAATTGTTGTAACTAATCCTTTGGACGCCATGACTTATCTGTCTCTTAAAATAAGCGGATTTGAAAAAAATCGAGTTTTTGGCATGTCTGGGGTTTTAGATTCTGCTCGATTCAAGTACTTTATTGCTGATGAGTTGAGTGTTCCAATGAGTGTTGTTTCGGCGCTGGTTATTGGTAGCCACAGCGAATTAATGATTCCGCTTCCTCGTTTTTCAAGTGTTTCAGAAGTTCCTCTAACTAAGCTTTTGTCAGAGAGAAAAATTGACAGTATTATCGAAAAGACAAAAAAGGGAGGGGCCCAGATAGTCTCTTATCTGAAGAACGGGAGTGCCTTTTATGCTCCCGCTGCTTCTGTGGCCGAGATGGCAGAAGCTATTGTAAAAGATAAAAAGAAAGTGCTTCCCGCATGTGTGTACCTGGAAGGGGAGTATGGGTTAAACGATATTTGCCTGGGGGTACCAGCTAAAATTGGTAAAGATGGGATAGAAGAGATAATTGAATTAAAACTAAACCCTGAAGAGCAGTCATTTTTAAATAAGTCGGCTGAATCGGTTAAGGAAGGCATTGAAAATTTGAAATTGCATAGGAGCGATTTATTTGAAGGAGATACACGTAAGAGAGTTAACTAAAGTTGTAGAAGAGCTTTGTATTGAGTCAAACTATAATTTAAGACCGGATGTACTCCTTGCTTTAAAAAAATCGCTTGAGATTGAGGAATCCGATATTGGTCGTACTGTCATTCAACAGATAATTAGAAATGCGGTTATAGCGCGGTCGGAGAAGTTACCGATATGCCAGGACTGCGGCATAGTCAATGTCTTACTCGAGATTGGACAGGATGTTTCTTTTGTTGGAGGGTTGATTGAAGAAGCTATAAATGAGGGTGTAAAAAGGAGCTATAAAAGCGGATTTCTTCGGAAATCGGTAGTCGATGACCCCTGTTTTGACAGAAAAAATACCGGCGATAATACTCCTGCAGCGATATCGCTGAGATTAGTCCCTGGAGATTCAGTGAAAGTGGTTGTTATGCCGAAAGGAGGAGGAAGTGAAAACGTGAGTGTGGTTAGAATGCTTCTTCCCGGTGATGGTCCAAAGGGAATAAAATCAACGGTTTTGGAGGTCGCAAAGAACGCAAAGGCAAATCCTTGCCCGCCGGTTGTTATCGGAGTAGGAATTGGCGGCACGTTTGATAGCGTCGGTTTTTTGGCTAAAAAAGCACTTTTAAGAAATATTAACGAAAGAAACGAAGATGAGAGATATTCAAATCTTGAGGTAAGTTTGCTGGAAGAGATAAATAATCTAGGTATCGGTCCAGGAGGCCTAGGGGGCAAAGTCACTGCGTTAGCAGTGAATATAGAAACTTATCCATGCCACATGGCTTGTTTGCCGATTGCAGTTAATTTTGGATGTTGTGCTTTGAGGTCGGCCGAGAAGGTTCTTTGAAAGAAAGGAGCTAACAAAAGATCAAAAAGCCATCATATGCCAAGCTTTTCAAGAACAGAAACTTCCTTTTACTCTGGTTCGGTCAAGCGGTATCCAATTTAGGCGATTGGATTATCGTTATAGCCATGATTTCGTTGGTATATAAACTCTCGCAATCTGGTCTTGCGGTGGGCACATTGATGATTTTCAAAATGTTGCCCGCTCTTTTTTTTGGCTCGCTTGCGGGAGTCATGGTTGATAGGTTTGACCGCAAGCGTTTGATGATCATCTGTGATATCGGTAGGGGTTTGTTGATTTTAACTCTCCCTTTCATTAATAACATCTTTGGAATTTATGCTATTGCCTTTTTATTGGATACTTTTTCTATTATTTTTATGCCTTCTAAAGATGCCAGCATTCCAAACATTGTTGAATCCAGGGATGTTCTTACGGCAAACTCGGTTTCGTATACGACCAATTATTTGACCATGATTATCGGTTCTGCTTTTGGGGCCACCATAATTTTGTTGGTTGAGTCGGTTTGGGCACATTTGCCATTTTTTCAGCGTTTGACAGGTCCCAATGCGGCGTTTTATATAGATGCCGGGACATTCTTCCTTTCCGCTCTGGCTCTTTCATTCATTCATCTTCCTCATCGGAGACGTCATGAACTTGGTAAAATTAACTTATTTCAGATAAAAGAAGATTTGTTGAGTGGTTTTGTCTTCATGAGAGGAAATAAATTACTTAAATACATGATTATTTGCATCGGTGTGGCTATGTTGGGAGGAGGTTCAATATATTCATTGGGCGCTGTTTACTCAAACGAAGTTTTACATATTGGGGAAGCTGGCTTTGGTTATCTTATCGCTGCCCTAGGGGTCGGTCTCGTTATAGGCGGTCTTCTTTCGGGGATTATTGGAAGGTTTTTTCCCAAGGACAGACTATTTGGACTATCCATTTTGGCCTTCGGGATAGCAATGGTGACTTTTTCGAGCATCTCATATTATAAAATTGTAATTGCTATAATTGTATTTGCTGGGGTAAATCTTGCAATATTAAATGTTACGGGTTTTACGCTTGTTCATGAGAGTGTTGATGATTCGACAAGGGGACGGGTCTTTAGTGTCTTCGAATCGATGATAAGAGTTTTTTTATTGATATCTTTGGCTGTTTCTGGAATCGTTGCCGATATTATGAACCGGGTGCTTAAAAAAATAGTAGAGAATGTTGTTCAGCCCCAGCAATTGGTCTATTTGGCTCGCTTCAACGGCTCGAGGATTACTCTTTTGCTCGGAGGGGTCGCCGTTATTTGTGCGGGAGTTTTAGCTATGCGAAATGTTCGAGTCGAGAGAAAAGGAGTAAAGTTGATAAATGATTAGGATAAATACACCTCTTGATGATGAGATGATTTGTGATATCTATGCAGGGGATGAGGTTCTTGTTAGCGGAGTGGTATATACGGCTAGAGACAAAGCTCATAGAAGATTCATTGAAGCACTCAAAAGAGGAGATGAACTTCCTATAGATATTAGAGGACAAGTGCTTTTTTATGCAGGGCCGGCTCCGGCTAAACCGGGAGAGGTTATTGGCTCAATTGGACCGACCACCAGTAGCCGAATGGATCCATTTACACCCGAACTGCTGTCTCGCGGACTTAAAGGTATGATAGGAAAAGGACCTCGCTCAGAGAGTGCAAAAAGAGCGATAAAAGAGAATAAGGCGATATACCTCGTTGCAACGGGAGGTGCCGCAGCGTTGCTCTCTAAGTGTGTTAAGAGAGCTAGAGTTGTGGCCTACGAGGACTTGGGTCCCGAAGCTGTCTATGAGCTTGAACTCAAAGATTTTCCTGTAGTGGTAGGAGTTGATTGCAGGGGTAAAGATTTTTATGTGGAATTTTCAAATAGAAAGTCGAAAAAATAATTTTAAGGCGGTGTTGCTTAGATGCACAGAGGGATATTTGTAACTCTTGAAGGAGTAGAGGGTTGTGGAAAGACCACACAAATGAATTTGCTTGCGGACTATCTTAGAGGCAAAAATTTTGATGTTTTAACAACAAGGGAACCCGGCGGAACCGAGATAGGAGATGAGCTCAGGAAGGTTTTATTGAACCCCGAAACGAAAGAGATGGATTATAGAGCGGAAGTTCTTCTTTATACGGCCAGCCGAGCTCAGCACGTTTCCGAAATTATTGTTCCTGCCCTGGAAGAGGGTAAATTGGTTCTTTGCGATAGATACATTGATTCGACGCTTGCTTATCAGGGTTTTGGACGGGGACTTTCTTTGAGTAAACTCATTGATATTAATAGATGGGCAACCCAGGATATAAATCCGCACTTGACCATCCTTCTTTATTTTCCAACAGAAGATGGTCTAAAGAGAGCTACTACTAAAGAGGCTGACAGAATAGAACAAGAGGATATAGAATTTCATCGTCGTGTTCAAGATGGATTTTTGAAACTTGCTCAACGTTACTCCGAGCGCTATCAAATTGTGGATGCTACTGGAAAAGAGAGAGAAGTGCATGAAAAAATAGTAAAGGTGTTGAATGAATTTCTATGATAATAGCTTCTTGGAAAGATATTTTAGGGCAAGCGGAAGCTGTAAATAAGCTTAAGCATTTCATATCATCAGGAAAGTTGAATCACGCTTACCTTTTTATGGGTCCTCAAAGCGTTGGGAAACATACTACGGCAAAAGTTCTTGCTTGTGCCATTAACTGTGAAGCTAAAGGATGCGGGAAGTGTTCTTGTTGTGTTAAAATAACTCGTGAGACTCACCCGGACGTGATTCAGGTTGCACCGGAGGGAAATTTTATAACCATTGGACAGATCCGGGAAGTTCAGAGGGAAGTTAGCCGAAAGCCTTTTGAGATGGATTCCAAGGTTTATATAATTGATGAAGTCGAAAAAATGACAGCGGAGGCGGCGAATGCCTTATTAAAGGTGTTAGAGGAACCTCCGGATGGTGTAGTTTTTATACTTATAACCTCCAATTTAGAAGGCGTGCTTCCCACCATTGTTTCTCGATGTTATCAAATTTATTTTAGGCCAATTGCAATCGATGTAATAATTGATGAGATTGTGCGACGATATGAGGTTGATAAGGACAGAGCAGAATTGGTAGCTAAGATAAGCAGGGGAATTTTTGGGAATGCTATCGAAATGCTCAATTCCGAGAGAAGGTTAAAAAGGCGAGAATTTGTATTGTGTCTTGCTGAAAAATTGAAACGATTGGATGCTTTAGGGCTTGCCAATGAAGCTAATTGTCTTACGTCCGAGGTTGGAAATTATATTGGTGAGCTTAAATTGAAACAAGAGATTGAGTTAGTGGAAGTTGAGGAAATTGTCGCGAATCGGGCGCATGCCGCTCGTTTTAAGAAAAGATTGATTGAAAAACAGAAACGAGAGAGGGGTAAAGAGGAGTTTAGAGCTTTTGAGGATATCTTAGATATTTTTTCTTCCTGGTATAGAGATGTTTTGATTATTACTGGATGTTTAAATGAAGACCTCTTAATGAATACGGATTGTGTGGAGAAGATAAGGATTTTTGGTAAAGGATTTTCTTTGCAGAAAGCTCAGGGGGCACTTGAAATTATTCAGGAGACCAAGCGGATGTTGAGGTTTAATATTAACAGACAGCTAGCTTTAGAAGTAATGTTATTTAAACTTCAGGAGGCAGTATAATGTCCATAGTTGTTGGAGTTGTTTTTAAAGAAGCAGGTAAAGTTTATTATTTTGATCCCGATAATATCGATTTAAAATTGGGTGATTTCGTGGTTGTAAAAACTTCTCGGGGAGTTGAATTTGGGGAGGTAGTTATGGCCCCCGGAGATGTTTCCGAGGAAGAGATTACAGCACCCTTGAAAAAAGTTTTGCGCAAAGCCACAAAAAAGGACGAAGCTCAACTTGAAAAGAACAAGGCGAAAAAAGAAGAAGTTTTTGAGGTTTGTGAGAAGAAAATTGAAAAACACAAGCTTTCGATGAAGTTAATTAATGTCGAGTGTGTTTTTGACGGTAGTAAAATAATCTTTTATTTCACAGCCGATAGTCGCGTAGATTTTCGAGAGCTCGTTAAGGACTTAGCTTCGGTGTTTCGTACGCGAATTGAACTTAGGCAAGTGGGGGTAAGGGATGAGGCGAAGATGATAGGGGGATTAGGGCTCTGCGGGCGGAAACTTTGTTGTGAAACTTTCCTAAAAGATTTCGAACCCGTTTCTATTCGCATGGCTAAAGAGCAGGAATTGCCCCTGAACCCACTGAAAATTTCCGGGGTTTGCGGAAGATTGATGTGTTGCTTAAAATATGAACAGCATGTCTACAAAGATTTTAAAAAACGTGCTCCAAAAAGAGGGACCAAGGTCAAGACTGACTACGGGGAAGGTGTAGTTGTGGATTATAATGTTCCTGGTGAAAAATTGACTGTGGAAGTAAGTGATGGTTTTAAATACGAGATACCACTAAAAGAAGTGGAGAAAGTTAAAGGTGGAAAGCGAGAGGGTAAAGTTAAATAAAAATGGAGAATGAAAATGAAAAACTACCTGCCTGCCCTGCCTGCCGGTAGGCACGGCGGTAGGCACGGAAATTAAAAAGTAAGATTGTTAAAAAGCTTTTATTTTTTATTTTTTATTTGAACTTGCTCCCGACTACGGACTACCGACTAAAGGGCTGAGAGCGGAGAGAAAAAATAAGGGTAATTAAGTTGTAATTAAGTGGAAATTAGATAGAAATTAAGTGGTAATTGGTGGAGATTAAGTGGAAATTACAATGAATTACTATAAATTACAATTGTATTACAGCAAATTTCAATATCAGCACTCAGTAAAAATTAAGTAGAGAGACTTGATGGAATTTACAGCCGGATTAGCTCAGCAGGCAGAGCGACGCATTCGTAATGCGTAGGTCGCCGGTTCAAATCCGGCATCCGGCTCCAAATTTCTCTATTGAAATTTGATAGACTTATTGATAAATAGGCAGGCCGTGCCTACCGGCAGGCAGGCCGGCCGGGAGCAGCTCAGCGGTTCAAGTTCGCTCGTCGGCTCTACTTGATACAAATTTAGGAGTGGAATTGAATAAACGGGCTATCACTATTCTTTTAATCTCTTTACTTTTTCTAAGCTTGGGTGCATCTTTTGCTTATTCTGCTCCAAAATCACCTGTTTCCAGCGTATGGTCATATACTGTATCAGGAAAAACGTATTCCTCACCTATTGCAGCCAATAAAATGGTTTATTTCTATTCTGACGAAGGGGTTGTCTATGTTGTCGATGGTATAAACGGCAAATTAAAGTGGGAATATAAAATTGAAAAAGAATCTAAGGAAAAATTTGGAGGCTGTGTAACCGTTGAGGGAGGCAAGGTTTACATCGTTCTCGATAACGGAAGACTCATTGTTCTAAATGCCTATACTGGACAGAAAGAGTGGTTATACACTGAGGTTGAAGGAGAAATTTATCCTCCGGTTACGAAGTTTTTTTATTATACTTCTCCTGTATTTTCCGGTGATAGTATGGTTTATTTAACTGCACCCAATGGAACCCTTCATGCTTTAAATCAAGATGGCAAGAGAGAGTGGGTTTATAGACCCGATGGGTCCCATGTTTCTTCGCCTCCGGTCGTTTTTGAAAACACCGTCTATATTGGTACATTTGATGGGACGGTTTGTGCTCTAAATGGGGATACGGGTAATCCAATATGGACATCTAAGCTCAACAAGCTCAATAAAGGAATTTTCTTTGCACCCTTTGTCTTTGACGAAACTGTATTTGTGGGTTCAAGTGATAAAAAAATATCTGCTCTTGACACGAAAAATGGTGAGTTGAAATGGAATTATGACATTGGAAACGAGCCAGGCAGCTCACCTACTGTATCTGGTGACAATGTTTATATTGGCTCAAGCAATGGTGAGTTATTTGCTTTAGATGCTAGCGATGGCGAACTCAAATGGTTTTTTTACGTTGAGGGGTTTTTTATTAGCTCTCCATTGGTAGACGGAACCGTGGTCTACATAGGTTCAAATGATGGCAAGATATATGCTTTAGATGCTGGAACAGGAGAGAGTTATTGGGTTTATGACACAGAGGGATATTACGTAACCTCTGTTACCCTAGCTAAAGAAATGATATACGTTGGTGCTGATATTAAAGAGAAGGAAGAAGCCGGTTTAAAGATATTTGCGTTCAAAAGGGGTCTCTCTGCAGGAGTGCTGGTTAGGGCAATTGGTAAAAAAGGAAGTGTATCCGCTAAAGAAACAATCGGACAAATTACTGCGACAGCGGATTATATGCTTTCGGAGTTTGGAGACAAGACCATCGACAATATTTCTACCTGGCCTTTTGGCCTTACCTTGCGTTTTGCTGAACAAAACAGAACTGATAGGATAGATTTTGCCGAGACTTCCGGGGCCGGGAAAGAGGCGAGTAAAATTGTTTTACGTTATACTCCAGCCGCTTCAATCGTTGGTTATTTTTGTGCTTTGATGATGACACCAATTGCACCAATTATGGTTTTATCCTCGGTTGTTTGTTGTTGGGCCATTTTGCTTTTATTCTTTCTTTACATTCCTTTGGGAAAGGATAAATTGGCATTTATCATAGCTTCTTTAACAGAAAGCGATGCAAAAAGTCATTTTAGAAAGGGAAGTTATTTTAGAGCTCTTAATTACACATTCACGAGTTATCTATCAATTTTAGTAAGTTTTACTGCTGGTTGTTTGGCGCTATCAATCTCTTGGCTCTTGGTTGGCTACTTTTATCCAATTTATGAGGCATGGCTCTTCTATTTTTTAGTTGCGTTGATGTGGTTTTTAGGGTTGTTGGCTGGCAGTTTTGCGCGTGCATTTGGTCTTGCTTATGTTTTGCAGCGGAGTAACCCTGGTTCCTGGATAGCAAATGGGGCCAATGAGTGCTTTAAGTTAGCAAGAAAGACTTTTGGAAGAGTTGTTTTACTTTCGGGATGGCATGTTACTCTACTGCTTCTGTCAGTTTTTTGTCTTGCTTTTGCTCAGGTTCAGTCTTCTTATTTGGCGTTATTCCTGGGACTCATTCTGACATTATTGGCGATGCTTACATTTTTTGCTGATGCTTTCATCGTCTTTAAAAACACATCTTTTCCAAAAGCTATCATTAAAAGTATAGGGTTTTCTCTTCACAATCTTTTAAAAGTCGGTTTTTATGTGATCTTCATGGGCTTAATCTTAGTATCTACCACTTTTTTAGTTTTTGGTTCGCTTAAACTGCTCTTTGGTATTTTCATCTCCTTAGTTGTTTGTGCTGTGATTTCGGTTTATTTAACAAATCTGCACGGTTTAATTTTTCTCAAAACAGTTGGGCGAGATTCCCATAGTGACCAATAAAACTTGTTTGACGTTTGTGCAAATTGCTTGTGAAATTTGTTATCTTTTGATTAGGGAATAAATCTTGAAAAGGGGCAAAAATGTTTTTTTCGATTAAAGATAACGAAAAGGAAAAAAGTTCAGCTTCGTCTGGAATGGAATCTCAAGGTATGGAACATTTGGGCTCCAAGGATGACGAAAAAGAAAGAGTTGTGGTCTCCTCTAAAATAAAACGCACGAATCTCAGGTGGGGGCAAGCTTTTTTTATTGCTCTAATAGGTGCTGTGATTGGTGGCCTAGTGGCGGCTCTTCTTACATTTTATATTTTTGGTATAGGCCCTCAAGAATTACTTGGGGGCGAGTTTTCTCGAATAGAAGCGATAAAAGAAGTGGTGACTGGGGAGAGAAGCGGAGTTACTACTTCTCCGGGTTCAGTTGTCGATATTGCAAAAAAAGCACAATCGTCCGTGGTTAATATTCGCATTCAGAAAGTTATTTCTGGCTTTTTTGGTAACACCACTCAACAAGGGGTTGGCTCGGGAGTTATCTTTACTACGGATGGCTATATCATAACCAATAATCATGTTGTGCAAGGTGCGGATGAGATTTGGGTAACCATAGGAACCGAAGATGTAAAAGGAAAGGTAGTCGGGACCGATCCAGATACAGATTTAGCTGTTGTTAAGGTAGAAAAAGATAACTTGCCTGCTGCGGAGCTAGGAACAGTTGAGGAGCTTCAGGTTGGCGAGTTGGTTGTTGCGATTGGAAGCCCTTTTGGTTTTGAGCACTCTGTTACGGCTGGCATAGTGAGCGCTTTAAACCGTACATTTAGCTTGCCCGATCAGCTTGGCATAATTCGTACATACACAGATTTAATTCAAACAGACACAGCGATAAATCCAGGGAATAGCGGCGGCGCATTGGTGAACTCAGATGGACAAGTTATCGGGATAAACAGTTTTATTATTGCAGAAACTCAAGGCCAAGGGGTTGGTTTTGCGATATCGATTGATTTGGCGAAGAGTATTACGGAACAGTTAATTGAAAAAGGGAGGGCTAGTCATCCTTATCTTGGGATAGCGGGGAGAACGCTTGATGAAGATATTGCCGGCAGTCTAAACTTACCGGTTAGCAAAGGGGCTATAGTTGTTGAGGTTGCAGAAGGTAGCCCTGCATGGAGCGCAGGAATAGAGCGAGGAGATATCATCGTAGAATTTGATAGTGGAATTATAGAGTCAATGGATGATCTTATTGCGAAGATTCGAAGTAAAAGTACTGGGGATTTGGCTGAAGTTGTTTATGTGCGAAATGGTAGTAGAACTGGGGTCAGTTTGACTTTAGAAGAGAAGCCTCAGATAATTAAGTAGACCAGAAGGAGTCAGGGTTTATGTCTCATGTTTTGTCTTGACTTTTTTTGTACAGAGAGCTGAGGCCAAGCCCAGCTTCTTTTGTTGAAGGGGGCAGAAGTTGAAGGAAGAATTAATAAAGTTTACCCTAGACGCTATCGAGCGTGCTAAAAAAGCTGGTGAAATTCCGTCTGTAATTAATATTGAGCCGTTAATTGAACATCCCAACGATAAGACACATGGTGACTGGGCCACAAACGCGGCAATGGTCTTGGCCAGTCAAACTAAAATGTCTCCCCGAAAAATAGCTGATTCTATTGTTAAACATATCGACGATAAACATCATTTTCTTTCAAAAGTTGAAGTAGCCGGCCCTGGATTTATCAATTTTTACTTGAGCGATAAATGGTTCAGAGAAGTTTTGAAAGAGATAAAAAGAAAAGGTAAGGAATTTGGTCATTTTAATATTGGACATGGCGAAACGGTCCAAATAGAATTTGTGAGTGCTAATCCTGTGGGTCCCATGCATATCGGTCATGGACGTTGGGCCGCGGTAGGAGATGCTCTTGCAAACCTTATGACGGCGGCTGGATATATTGTTACTCGAGAGTTTTATGTCAATGATTATGGCAATCAGATGAAGATATTTGGTCAGTCTGTGGCGGCACGGTATGCTGAGCTTTTAGATAGAGATGTAATTTTTCCCGAAAATGGTTATCAAGGGGAATATATAAAAGAAATTGCCCAAGAGATACTCAAAGAAGAAAGAGATAAGTATCTACTCCTCTCTGAAGATGAGAGAGGAGAGTGTTTTAAAGAGATTGCTTATCGTCAAGTGTTAGCTCACATTAAAAAAGTTCTCCTCGATATGGGAATAGAGTTTGATGGATGGTTTAGCGAAACGACCTTGCATGACTCTGGGGCCATAGAAGATGTTGTATCTGAGCTAAGAGAGCGTGGCTATATTTACAATAAGGATGGAGCGGTATGGCTGAGAACAACGGCTTTCGAAGATGATAAAGACAGGGTTCTTATACGCGAGAGCGGAGAGCCAACGTATTTTGCCGCTGATATTGCTTATCATAAAAATAAGTTGAATCGTGGTTTCGACAAGCTCATAAACATTTGGGGAGCGGATCACCACGGTTATGTTCAAAGAGTCGAGGCCGCTATCCAAGCTCTTGGTTATCCGAAAGAGAAACTTGAAATAATTATTGGGCAACTTGTCAATCTTTGGCGAGGCGGTGAGCCGGTTCGTATGTCCAAAAGAACCGGTGAAATGGTTACCCTAGAGGAATTGTTGCAGGAGGTCGGCCCCGATGCAGCTCGTTACTTTTTTTTGATGAGGAGCACGGATACTCCCCTTGATTTTGATATTGAGTTAGCCAAGTGCCAATCCAGCGATAACCCGGTTTACTATGTTCAATATGCTCATGCAAGAATCTGTAGCATCCTTAAATTTGCTGAAGAGAAGGGTTTTTCTCTTCCGAATATTGAGGATGTCAATCTCGATTTATTATGTGAAGAATCTGAACTCGATTTGTTGCGCAAGTTGATGGAACTCGAAGAAGTCATAGAAATTTGTGCATCAAGAATGACCCCCTATCGTCTTACCAAATATGCCGAGGAAATAGCCTCTTCATTTCATGTTTTTTACACTAAGTGTCGTGTTATAACCGAAAGTGTAGAATTAAACAAAGCGAGACTCGTTTTGGTCGATTGTGTTCGCCAAGTCTTGTGTAATGTTTTAAATCTTTTAGGCATAAGTGCTCCCGAGAAGATGTAGATGCTTGCCCGCCTCTGGTGGGGCAGATAGCAGATAGCTGATGGCAGATGGCTAAAAACATAGAGCAGGGAATAAATTAAGGGTATAGAGTAATGGGGAAAGGGTAAGGTCAAAAACAGACCAATCAGCAATCTGGCTAACAAACTCCCGACTCCTGACTATGGACTCTCGGCTAACAGACTCCCGACTGATGGGCTGATAGCAGATGGCGGATGGCGGATGGCTGGCAGCAGATGGCAGATAGAAAGTTGAGAGGGTAAAGGAAAAAACTAACAAACTCCCGACTCCCGACTAACAGACTCCCGACTGATAGAGTATAGAGTATAGTAAAACCAGTAATCTGGCTAACAAACTCCCGACTCCTGACTATGGACTCTCAACTAACAGACTCCCGACTGATGGGCTGATGATATGAAATTTGGTTGCCACGTATCTATTGCGGGAAAGATATATTTAGCCGTTGAACAGGCTCTCATTAGGGGCTGTGAAACGATGCAGATATTTTCCGGAAATCCACGGGGTTGGAAACATTCTAAAGATTTGGATAGAGATATTTACGAATTCAATTCTCGTCGCAAGAAAGCCGGAATCGAACCCCTTGTTATCCATATGCCCTATCTCGTTAATCTGGGCTCTCCAGATGCGAATATTTATTCAAAGTCGGTAAAAGCGACGCTCGACTCAATTGAGCGCGCGAAGAAACTTAATGCTTCTTATCTTGTATTTCATCCGGGAAGCCATAAAGGGGTGGGCAGGGAGAAGGGTCTTATGAGAGTTGCCGAATCGTTAAAATCTTTAATTTCGGAGATCGATGGTGAGCTGAAGATACTTTTAGAAAACACTGCGGGTTCTGGTCATAACTTAGGAGCCAAGTTTGAAGAATTTGTTTTTATTCTTAAGGAAGTTGGTTGGAGTGAGAAACTTGGCATCTGCCTTGATACTTGTCACGCGTTTGCTGCGGGATATGATATATCGACGAAAGATGGTTTGAACGATACTTTAAGAGAATTTGATAAGAAGCTTGGGATAGATAGACTGTTTTTAATTCATGCGAACGATTCTCGCATGCTACTTGGTTCTCGAGTAGATAGACACGCAGGTATAGGCAAGGGTTATATCGGATTAGAGGGATTTAAAAGAATTGTTAATCATCCCATGCTGAAAGACTTGCCCTGTATACTCGAAACTCCCCATGAAAGTAAAGATGATGACATACAAAATTTGAATTTAATAAGGAGTTTAAGAGAGGAAAGTTAGCTTTGACGCAACAATGTTTCCTGTGTTAAACTGGGAAAAGCTGGCGTTACGCATCAGTTTATTCAACCTTTCTTCTTTTGGAGGATTTTATGGTTCTACCCTTAACTGCTCAAATCAACGAAGGTGGTCATCTTGAAATTGGAGGTTGCGATACCGTCGAACTTGCAAAGAGATTTAATACTCCACTTTTTGTGATGGATGAGATGACTATAAGAAAACAGTGCAGGGAATATCTCTCCTCGTTTCGAAAACTTGATAAAAACACTGAGGTAATTTATGCGAGCAAGGCGTTTATTTCTATCGCAATGTGTCAAATAATTCAAGAAGAGGGGCTGTTGCTGGATGTTTCTTCCGGCGGAGAACTATATATTGCAAAAAAAGCTAATTTTCCTTCTGAAAAGATTTTTATGCACGGGAATAATAAAACTCCCCAAGAATTAGAGCTGGCTCTCGAAATGGGCATAGACTGCATAGTAGTGGATAGCGAAAATGAGCTGGAGTTGTTAGATAAAATGGCTTCAGAAAAAGGAGTTAAACCCGATATTATGCTCAGAATAACTCCTGGCATTAAACCTTCTACTCATAATTATATACAGACCGGTCAGGTTGATTCCAAATTTGGGTTTGGGTTGGCTGATGGCATAGCTTTAGAGACAGTAAAGAGAACCCTGGAATATAAGAATTTATGTCTAAGAGGTCTCCATATACACATAGGTTCGCAAATATTTGCTTTACACTCTTACGCCAAGGCAATAGAGATAATAATGGACTTTACCAAACAGGTGTTCGACGAGACTGGTTTTAGTGCTACGGAGATTAATGTTGGTGGGGGCTTGGGAATAAAGTATGAAGCAAAAGATGAGCCTTCAACAATAAAAGAGTATGCGGAAGTAATAGTCAGAGGTGTTCAGAGGGAAGCGGAAAAACACGGCATACCATGTCCTAAAATTTTGGTTGAGCCGGGTAGGTCAATCGTCGGAAATTCGGGAGTTACTTTGTATACAGTTGGGACGATTAAGAAGATACCCGGTATTAGAACATATATATCGATAGACGGAGGAATGTCAGATAATCTTCGGCCAATGCTCTACGATGCTGTTTACGAGGCAATGATAGCCAATAAAGCTAACTTTGAACCGGTAAGCAAAGTAACCCTTGCGGGCAAACATTGCGAGGCCGGGGACGTTCTCATAAAAGATGTAAAGCTGCCTTCAGTTGAGGTTGGAGACATATTGTGCACTCCTGCAACGGGTGCCTACGGATATATGATGGCAAATAATTATAATAAGCAACCTCGTCCCGCGGTAATTTTCGTAAACAAGGGAAATGCAACCGAAATAATTAGACGTGAAAATTACGAAGATTTAGTATGTTTGGAAAGACCTCTTAAGTAATTGAAAGTGAAAAGTTGAGAGTATAGAGTATGGAGTATAGAGTATGGAGTATAGTAAAACCAGCAATCTGGCTAACAAACTCCCAACTAAGAGACTCCTGACTGATAGGCTGATGCCTGCCCGCCTCTGGCGGGACTGATGGCAAATGGCAAAAGAAGGATAAAGGGTATAGGGAGCTGGCGACATAGTAACATAGCGACATGGTGACGTAGAAGCCAAGTAGCCATGTAACTAAGAAACTAAGGAACCAGATAACTCCCGACTCTTGCTTACCCGCCTCTGGCGGGACTAAGAGACTCCTGACTGATGGGCAAGACAGCTAATAACTGATAGTTAAGGGTAAAGTAAAAATAAACAAGCAAACTAGCAAGGGGAGATGAACAGTGAAAGATTTGATAAATATTGGGCTAATTGGTTTAGGAACCGTTGGTTCGGGAGTTTACAAAATCCTAGCTACTCATAGAGAGGATTTTCGGTTGAAGGTCGGGGCAAACCTTGTAATTAAGGCCATAGCTGAAAAAAATCCGAAAAAGGCCGATATGGTTGGGGCTAGTAGAGAGTTGATAACTGATGCTAAAACTATAATCGAGGATCCTGATATCGATATAGTAGTTGAGGTAATTGGGGGGATAGAGCCCGCAAAGAGCTTCATACTTGAAGCAATAAAAAGAGGGAAACACGTTGTAACCGCGAACAAAGAGCTTTTGGCGAGCCACGGCAAAGAGATTTTAGAAATGGCCGACGAGAAGGGTGTGGATATCTTTTTCGAGGCAAGTGTGGGCGGAGGTATCCCTATTATCCGTCCCTTAAAAGAATGTTTGGCTAGCAACAAGATCTTAAAGGTTATGGGTATTGTAAATGGAACAACAAACTTTATTTTGTCCATGATGAGCGATGAGGGTTGTTCTTTTGGAAAAGCTCTAAAAGAAGCTCAGGAGAGAGGGTATGCCGAAAAGGATTCTAGCGCTGATGTTGAGGGAAGAGATGCGGCGGCAAAGATAGCGATTTTAGCTTCGATTGCCTTTAATAGCAGGGTGACATCCTCTGACGTTTCTGTAGAAGGAATTTCAAAGATTACCGCAAAAGATATTTTGCATGCCAAAGAGATGGGTTACGTGGTGAAGCTTCTCGCTGTAGCGAAAGAAGCGAATGATGAGTTGGAAGTACGTGTTCATCCGGCCATGATACCGGTTAGACACCCGCTTGCTTCAGTAAATGATGTTTATAATGCAATCTTTGTTGAAGGAGACTCTGTAGGAGAGGTTATGTTTTTCGGTCAGGGCGCCGGAAGTCTTCCAGCTGCCAGTGCAGTTGTGGGCGACATAATAGAAGTTGCGCGAAATGTACGATACGGTTCAAGCGGAAAGATTGGCTGTACCTGTTTTAGAAATTTGAGATTGAAAGCGATAGATGAAATCGATTCGAAATATTACATGCTTGTGAACGTTATTGATAAACCGAGAGTCCTCGCGAAAATAGCAAAAGTTTTTGGCGATAATGACGTTAGTTTAGCAAGCGTCATTCAGAAAGGGCCACAGGGCTTGACCACTGACTTGGTACTCATTACGCATCTTATTAAGGAGAAAAATTTCAGAACAGCTCTTAATCAAATAAAAGAGCTGGATGTAATCAACGAAATTTGCAATGTTATCAGGGTGGAGGAAACGAATGAATGATTGGAAAGGTTTGATTGAAAGATATCGTAATTTCCTCCCCGCATCTGACAAAACTCCTGTTATTACATTGCTTGAAGGAAACACTCCTCACATTTTTGCGAAAAGTTTGAGTAAGGAATTGGGTCTGAATATTTTTTTGAAATACGAGGGATTAAATCCCACGGGCTCCTTCAAGGACAGGGGAATGACGATGGCAATCAGTAAAGCGCTTGAAGGAGGAGTCAAAGCCGTAATGTGTGCCTCTACAGGTAATACATCTGCTTCGGCAGCGGCCTATGCCGCCAGAGCGGGAATTGACTGTATCGTTCTGATTCCCGAGGGAAAGATTGCTTTAGGTAAGCTCTCTCAAGCGCTTATGCATGGGGCAAAAGTTATAGCTGTTAAAGGAAACTTTGATGAAGCGTTTGATATTGTACGAGAACTTACCAGAAAACACCCGATAGCATTAGTAAACTCTATTAACCCATATAGAATTCAAGGACAAAAAACGGGCTCTTTTGAAATATGTGATGGTTTAGGGGATGCACCGGACTATTTATTTATCCCCGTGGGTAATGCGGGGAATATCACTGCATACTGGTTGGGCTTCAAAGAATATTATCAGGCCGACAAATCTACTAAACTTCCAAAAATGATGGGGTTTCAAGCTGAGGGAGCGGCGCCTATCGTAAAAGGACATCCCATAAAAAATCCGGAAACGATTGCTACGGCTATAAGAATTGGAAATCCCGCAAGATGGAAAGAGGCCGAAGAAGCGGCTTCTTCTTCAGGAGGCAAAATAGATATGGTTAGCGATGATGAAATTATTTCGGCCTATAAAATGCTTGCATCCCAAGAAGGAATTTTTGTGGAACCTGCATCAGCTGCCTCTTTAGCAGGTTTAAGAAAGCTTGTTGTGGAGAAAAAGATTGAAAAAGGTAAGACTGTGGTCTGTGTGCTTACGGGTCACGGATTAAAAGATCCTGATAACGCGATAAAATTAAGTGAAAAAGTTGTCAAGACCGAGGCAACCGTAGAAGCGGTAGAGAAAGTCATATTCTAATATCAGCTCCCAGCCTCCAGTCTTCAGCCTTCAGGAAGAGCAAGAACTTAAAGGCATGAAGCAAAAGGAGTAATAATTATTGTTGGCAGAAGAAAAAAGAGAGCGGGAAAAATAGAGCGTATGGAGCGCAAAGTTAGTTGAATTTGTTTTTAGCTCAAGGCTAATGCAGATAGCTAAGGGCTGATGTATATTTTTTAATTTACTACCGACTCTCCACTAACAGACTCCCGACTAACAGGGCAAAGGGTACAGGAGAGAGTTAAATGAAAAATGATAATGAAGAACTAAGAATGATTATAAATGTCTTTTTTAAAATTTTCCCATTTTAAATTTTTATTTTTTTAATTATCACTAGAAATTCCGCGGACGTAAGTCCGGGAATGTATCGGGCTCCTAAGTCTTCTTGTTGGGGTATAAATAAAAAACTATATCCGTTATCAAGAGAAAGAAGACTTAGGACAAGCGAAGCTTGAAATGTAGGAAACCACGGACGTAAGTCCGTGGTAGTTCATTCAATTGGCTAATGGTTGCGGACTGAAAGCTGGTGGAGGGTAACTAATTACTCCTCACTCCTCACTAACAGACTCCCGACTAATTGGAGGTTCTTTATGAAATATGTTGTTCTTGTGCCAGATGGGGCCGCAGATTATCGTTTGGAAGAATTGGGTGGTAAGACCCCTTTACAGGTGGCAAAGAAACCTAATATGGATTTCATAGCGAAAAACGGTATTACCGGAACCGCCAAAACCGTGCCTGATGGTATGAAACCGGGAAGCGATGTGGCTAATTTATCCTTGCTCGGTTATAATCCCAAAAAATATTATACTGGTCGCGGGCCGTTAGAAGCGGCGAATATGAATGTTTATCTAGAAGAAGACGAGGTGGCTTTCAGGTGTAATCTTGTTACGGCTTCGGGTGATGTTCTGGTAGATTATAGCGCGGGCTATGTATCTAATGAGGAAGCAAAAATTTTAATCCAGGCTTTAAACGAGAAGTTTGAGAGCAAAGAATTGCGTTTTTATCCTGGCATGAGTTATCGTCATCTCATGGTTACGAAAGGCAACTACTCAAGAACATCATGCATTCCTCCCCATGATATTACGGGACAATCGATTAAGGAAAATCTTCCCAAGGGAGAGAACTCTTCTTTTCTGAGTGAGTTGATGGTTTCTTCTAGAAAAATTCTTGAGAACCATCAAGTGAATATTAGACGTAAAAAACAGGAAAAGAATCTCGCGAACATGATTTGGCTTTGGGGACAAGGGATAGCTCCTTCGATGCCAACTTTTTATGAAAAGTATGGTTTAAACGGTGGAGTTATTTCCGCGGTGGACTTAATTAAGGGCATAGGTCGCTGTATCGGTCTTAAAGTCATAGATGTTCCGGGTGCCACGGGTTATTTTGATACAGATTATTTAGCTAAAGGAAATTATGCTCTCAACGCTTTAAAAGAGCTGGATTTCATATTTATTCATGTTGAGGCACCTGATGAGGCAGGTCATATTGGCGATATAGAAGCAAAAATCGAAGCGATAGAGCAGTTTGATGATAAAGTTGTGGGTACGCTGCGTGAAGAATTAAAAGGCTCCGAGCATAAAATTTTGGTTGTGCCGGATCACCTAACCCCAATTTCCATTAGGACTCATGTTTCTGATCCCGTGCCATTTGCTATTTACCAGGCGGGAGTCGAGCCGGATGAGGTCGAAGTTTTTGATGAATTTGCAGTAAGGTCGGGTTCATTTCAGATAGATGAGGGATACCGATTAATGGATTTATTCGTTAAGAGCTAAAGAGGTAAAAATGAAGATTGCCCAATTAGCACCGGTTTGGGAAAGAGTTCCTCCAGTTAAGTATGGAGGAATAGAGATGGTCGTTCATATTCTAACTGAGGAGCTTGTAAAAAGGGGCCACGACGTTACGCTTTTTGCGACGGGTGATTCAAAGACTTCGGCTAAATTAAGTTCGGTTTATCACACCAAGCCATCAAGAAAGTTGTTGATTGAGGGGCATGAAATACCTGATTTGCTTCATGTCACTTCCGCGTTCAAAATGGCCAATGAATTTGACTTAATTCACAATCATATGGGTTATCTGGGAATTGCAATGGCCAATTTTGTCTCTACTCCTGTGCTAACCACTCTCCATGGTCCTTTTATCGAAGCCAATAAGCGGTTTTTTAGAACCTTCAAGGATGCTGTTTATTATAATTCTATCAGCAATGCGCAAAGGAAAGATTTAACGGGCCTCAATTATATGGGCACTGTTTATAATGCAATCGATGTTGACCGTTATGAATTTAAGAGCAAGAAAAAGGATTACTTTTTGTTCTTGAGCAGAATTACTGCGGATAAAGGGGCGCATACGGCGATAGATGTTGCCAAGAGAGCGGGAATAAATTTAATTATGGCGGGTAAAATTGACCCCGGGCCTGATACAGAATATTTTGAGGAAAGAGTTTACCCGAAAATTGACGGAAAACAAATTAAGTTTCTCGGTGAAGTTACCGATAAAAGAAAAAAGGAACTTTTAAGGGACGCCAAGGCATTTATCTTCCCGTTGCAGTGGCCAGAACCATTTGGGCTGGTCATAATAGAGGCGATGGCTTCAGGTACACCCGTTATCGCTTTTCCATACGGTAGCGTTCCCGAAATTGTTATTGATGGTGAGACCGGGTTTATCGTTAATACCGTTGAGGAAATGGTAGAAGCTGTATCAAAGGTGGACAAAATAGATCTTTTTAAGTGTCGTGATTATGCCGAAAAAAAGTTTAGTGCGGCCAAGATGGCCGATGATTATGAAGCGATTTATCGAAAGATGATTAAAGTTAGATGATTGTTTGAAAGGGTGGAATCGTTGAAAAAGTGTGTAAGTCCGGAAGGAAGAATTTTTGAAGAAGAGACTGAGGCCACAAATAGAATATTAAATGAAGGAATTCCTTTCATCATTGTGGATGTAAGGGAAAAAGTTTTAACTACCAAAGAGGGGGATTGTTTTTTGCTTACCAACACGGAAGGAGATATTCCGTGGGGGAATACTCGGGGGTTTGGTTTTTATTACCAAGATACTCGTTTTCTAAGCTGTATGGAGTTTTTAATAAACGATAAAAACCCGGTCTGTCTGAGCTCAACAGTAGAGCTAAATTATTTGGAACGCCTTGAGTGTGCTAATCCTGACATAGAGAGCAATGGTATTAAAATTCCCCAGGAAACTTTAAATATAAGGCAATCGAGATTGGTAAAAGATGGTTTTCATAATAAGGTTAGAATCAAAAACTATAATTCCTTCTCCGTCGATTTAACTCTTCAGTTTAAATTCGGCTCCGATTTTGCGGACATTTTTGAAGTTAGAGGGCTAAAACGTAAGAGTCGAGGAAAATTGTTATGTCCGCAGCTTGAAGGCAAAAATCTTATCTTTGCTTACATGGGCAAAGACGATATTTTTCGCCAAACCAAATTGCATTTTTCTGTTGAGCCATCTTCTGTGGAAATTGGACCAGAAAGGGCTACGGTGATTTTTAATTTTAAAATTAAAGCTCTTTCAAAATTAAACTTCAGCATTTATGTGGAGCCCATCGTTGGTGAGAATGTGAAGGAAAACCCCAAACCTAACTTTGGGCGTACTTTAAGCAGTCTCAAGGCATCCTATGAAAGATATGGTGAAAAATGTCTTCAAGTAGACACGGATAATCCCATATTTGACAGATTGATTGCAAGAAGTAAAAACGATGTTCGTGCTTTGGTAACAGAGATGCCGGAAGGCAGAATAATTGTGGGGGGAATTCCTTGGTATGCAGCGCCCTTCGGAAGAGATGCTGCAATTGTGTCGATTCAAACCTTACCTCTATGCAGCGATTTTGCGAGAGATACCATTAAATTTTTGGCTGCTTATCAGGGTAAAAAAGAGGATGTTTTGCGGGAAGAGGAACCAGGAAAAATAATTCACGAGTTAAGAAGAGGCGAACTGGCAAACTTGGGAGAAATTCCACATACCCCATATTATGGTTCGATTGACTCTACCCCGTTATTTTTAATTCTTGTTTCAGAGTACTTAAAATGGACAAATGATCTGGGTTTAGTAAAAAAAATCAAAGGCAATATCGATAAGGCCATAGATTGGATAAAAAACTATGGCGACAGAGATGGTGATCTATTTATTGAATATGAAAGAAGAGCAGAAAGAGGTCTGGAAAATCAAGGCTGGAAAGACTCTTCTAATTCAGTTTTTCATGCCGATGGTAGGGCGGCGAAATTACCCATTGCTCTCGTTGAGGTTCAGGCCTATGTTTATTATGCTCTAAGAAGGACAAGCGAGATCTATAATGGACTTGGAGATTTGGGAAAAAGCACAGCTTTGGTTTCTTGGGCAGCCGCTCTTCGAGAAAAGTTTAACGAAGATTTTTGGATGAACGAAGAGAATTTTCTTGCCATGGCTCTCGATGGCGATAAAAAACAAGTTAAGACGATTACTTCAAATCCGGGTCAAGTATTGTGGACAGGTATTTTAGATAAAGATAAAGCCCAGAAAGTTGCGGAGCGTCTCATGAAGTCCGATATGTTTTCCGGGTGGGGAATCCGAACTGTAAGCAAAACGGCAAAAAAATATAACCCAATGAGTTATCATAATGGGACGATTTGGCCCCATGACAATGCTTTGATAGTTAGAGGATTTAGAAGGTATGGGTTCGATGATGCTTCTGAAAAAGTTGCAAATGGTTTATATGATGCGGCTACACACCACGCCTACATGCGGTTACCCGAGCTTTTTTGCGGTTTTTCTCGCAGGGAAGAAAGTTGGCCAACTGATTATCCGGTCGCCTGTAGTCCGCAGGCGTGGTCGGCCGGAAGCATATTTATGATATTGCAGTCACTTTTGGGTATAAGTCCGGATGCACCCAATAATGCGCTATATTTGAATAAACCACATCTCCCAAGTTGGCTTGGAAGTGTCAAATTGAGGGGGTTGAAAGTTGGCGGGAATCCTTTAGATCTCTCATTTCGTCGCGAGAATGGACTAACGAGCTTTACGGTTCTAAAAAAAGAGAGAGAAACAAAAATTATCATGGAGGAATAAAAATTTTATTTGACCTCATGAGTAGGCCACTGGCTAAAGCAAAAATTACTCTATCTCCTGTTCCTTTCGTAAATATAGTTAGAAACTATCTTAGTAATAGGTTTCTAACCTCACCGGCTTTTTAAAGATAGTTTTTAGAAGAAGAGCTTTGAATTCAAGGAGAAAAGTTTATGGTTAAAAAGGCAAAAGATACAAATCATCCTATTACTATTGTACATATTTCTGATATACACGCTGGGTCCCAGTATTTTGTAACAAACCTGATGAATCGTGCTGTCGAAGAGATAAATGAAATTGCACCGGACATTGTCGTAGTTACGGGAGACTTAGCTAACCAGGGATTTCGTCAAGAGTTTACGACAGCGGAAGCCTTTCTTTCACAGATAGATTGCAAAAATAAACTTATTGTACCCGGGAATCATGATTCAAGAAATGTGGGCTATGTGCACTTTGAAGATATTTTTGGTTCACGAAACAATGTGTTGAGATTTAACGGGGTGGTTATTGTTGGAGTAGATTCAAGTGAGCCCGATTTAGATAGCGGTCGTGTGGGTCGGGAGCGTACCAAATGGGCATTGGAGCAATTTAGCAGTAAATCGAATGATTTAAAGATAATGGCGATGCATCACCACCTTCTTCCGGTACCAGGAACCGGAAGGGAAAGAAATGTTGTTTTTGATGCCGGCGATGTGTTGGAGGCCTTAATAAGCAATGGTGTTGATATAGTTCTCTGTGGGCACAAACATGTGCCGTATGTCTGGCGGATTGAAAATTTAGTGGTAGTAAATGCGGGAACCGTATCATCTCTGAGAGTAAGAGGTCGTACGAAACCTTGCTATAATCTCATCGAAACTAAAGGGGATACGGTGACGATTTACCGAAAATATCCTTTTGGAGAGCAAGTTTTATTAGCAAAATTTTTGCTAAGTGGAGGCAAGTACTGTAAATGGAAAATGATTGAGCCCCGCGTTCAAGATGGTGGTGAGGTACCATAAAAAAAGCAATTGTATTGGTCGATGGAGAACACTATTTCCCTGTTATCAAAGCGGCTTTGGAAAATATCGAGAGAGATCTAGGATATAAATTGATGGCTGTAGTTTTCATTGGTGGCACGGAGAAAATTACCGAGGAAACAG
Source organism: Actinomycetes bacterium (assembly GCA_030614255.1). Classification (GTDB taxonomy): domain Bacteria; phylum Actinomycetota; class Aquicultoria; order UBA3085; family Oleimmundimicrobiaceae; genus JAUSCH01. Next base: position 23,038 of record JAUWKI010000005.1, on the reverse strand, counting down.
ATTTAAATTCTCTTGGTTACCCTGTAGTTTTTGAAGCAGAACCGCTTGTTGGTATCAATTATGCCCTTTCAAAATATAAACCGGATTTAACTATTGATTTAAGTGATGAACCTGTGGTAGGTTATATCGAGCGATTTAAATTTGCCAGTTATATCTTAAAAGCAGGTGTTTCTTATTTAGGAGCAGATTTTCGTTTTGACCCACCCATTTTTCATGACATTGCAACGAAACCCTCAATTTCAATAATTGGTACCGGCAAAAGAGTTGGTAAAACAGCTATTTCGGCATATATTTGTCGCCGATTTGAAAAAGCCGGTCTTTCTCCTTTAGTGGTAGCGATGGGCAGAGGAGGCCCGGAGGAACCCGAAGTTTTAGAGGGGAAAAAGTTGCACATAACTCCACAATTTCTTCTTAAGGCAAGTAAAGAAGGAAAGCATGCTGCCTCGGATCATTACGAAGATGCTCTTATGAGTAGAGTTACGACCATTGGTTGTCGAAGGTGTGGCGGCGGGATGGCGGGAGTTCCCTTCATCTCAAATGTTTTGGAGGGTGCAAGTTTAGCTAACAAGTTAAAAGAAGAGTTGGTCATATTTGAGGGGAGTGGGTCGGCTCTTCCGCCCATTCGGACGGATACGAGAATTATCGTGGTGGGAGCGCATCAGCCGGTAGAGTATATAGGTGGTTATCTTGGTCCTTATAGACTTCTTATATCGGATATTGTGATTCTAACAATGTGCGAGGAGCCCATGGCAAGTCAAGAAAAAGTAGATTTATTGGAAAAAACGATAAAGAAAGTCAATCCGGACCTGCAGGTCATTAAAACGGTTTTTCGCCCCCGTCCTTTAAAAAATATCAGTGGAAAGCGAATTTTTCTAGCTAGCACTGCTCCTTTGAAGGTAAAGGAAATTTTGAGGGGTTATTTAGAGAAAGAGTTCGATTGCGAAGTTGTTGGCATAAGTGAGAATCTATCGAATCGTCCCAAGCTTAAGAGAGACCTGGAACGACACAAAGGAAAATTTACGACCATTCTAACAGAGCTTAAGGCAGCTTCCGTTGATGTTGTGACGAGTATGGGCTTAGAGATGGGTGCCGACGTTATTTACATGGATAACGAGCCGGTTGTAATTGGCGAAGATGGTGAGCTCGAAGATGCACTAGTTGGTTTGGCTAAAGAAAGCATAAGTAAATTTAGAAGGAGAAAAAAGCGTGACAAATCCTAAGAAAGAAGAAAAAAATATCCTAATTAGTGATGAAAAACATGGCCTTCCTTTTTCAAAAGGTTTGATTGCATCGTCGATTATGGCAACCGGCATTCCTCCCAATAAAGCGTATGAGATAGCTAAATCTATCGAAGATTACTTAAAAGAGAAAGGCATCTATTCTATAAAAAGTAAAGATTTAACTGATTTAGTGATTGAAACTATGGAGTCCAAAATGGGAGCGGATTACGCTCGAAAATATAAATGCTGGTTAATGTTGGGAAAACTTGATAAACCATTGATAGTTTTAATTGGAGGAACTACAGGCGTTGGAAAGTCGACAATTGCGACGGAGGTTGGTAGCAGATTAGGAATAACACACATTATTCCATCCGATGCTATTCGAGAAGTCATGCGCACACTTTTATCGAGGGAGCTAATGCCTGTTCTCTATAGATCTTCATTTGATTCATGGAAATCTTTGAGGATGCCTTTTTCGGAGAAAGAAGACCCTGTAATCGTTGGTTTTAAAGAACAGGCCGAGGTTGTAAATGTTGGTTTGACCGCGGTTGTCCAAAGGGCAGTGCGAGAGGGTATCAACATGATAATTGAAGGGGTGCATATTGTTCCCGGTTTTATGGAGTTTAACCGATTCAACAATGCTGTTATTGTTCCATTAATTATTCCCATGGAAGCCGAAGATCTTCATAGAAGCCATTTTTACGTAAGAGAAGTTGATACCGGAGGAATGCGTTCTTTGAAAAGATATAGGGCAAATTTCGAAAACATTAGAAAGGTTGGTGAATATATCGAGAAGATTGCCGCAAAAGAAAAGGTTCCACTTATACCAAGTTATAGTTTAGATAAAGCGATTCAAGAGGTTGTGGAAGCAATTTTAAATAAAGTTGTTGATTCATGTTCAAGTGAGATTGCTGTAACCGGATCTGGTAAAGAAGAATAGACTTTTTAAGGGGTGGTTACATGAAAATTTTTATCGATACCGCAAACATTGAGCACATTAGGGAGATTAACTCTTGGGGAATTTTAAGCGGAGTAACGACGAACCCAACTCTTTGTGCTAAAGAGGGTCGGGAATTCCACTCAGTCATCGATGAGATTGCAAAAACCGTGGACGGTCCAATAAGTGCGGAGGTGATAAGTCTCGAAAGAGAAGGGATGGTAAAAGAGGCACGCGAGCTTTCAAAAATTGCTGAAAATGTTATCATCAAAATCCCGATAACTCCAGAAGGGCTTGCCGCGACAAAAGTGGTGTCCTCCGAGGGGATTAGGGTGAATATGACTCTGGTGTTTTCGGTCAATCAGGCCTTGTTGGCTGCCAAAGCAGGAGCTTCTTATGCTAGTATTTTTCTAGGTCGGCTGGACGATATAGGGCATGATGGAATTTCAATTTTATCTGATACTGTTACCGCTTATGAAAACTATGGTATTTCAACTGAGATTATTGCTGCGAGCATAAGACACCCCATGCACGTTACCGAAGTGGCCTTGGCGGGCGCGGATATTGCTACTATTCCTTATAAAGTTATAAAAGCGATGGTTAAACACCCCTTAACAGATGGGGGAATAGATAGATTTTTAGATGACTGGAATAAACTGGAAAAACTTATTTCAGCCAAGAAATAAGTGAATGAGATTAAGGAAGGTGTGTTGATTGGAGAAAGTAAATTTTAAGAAAAACGAACTAGAGAAGAAGAAATTAAATGACCTTAGGCCCATTGGAAAAAAGCTTGGCATAGAAGATGCAAGTAAAATCAAGAAGGCTGAACTTGTTGAAGCGATACTTAACAAGCAATCCCAAAAGACCTTGACTAAAAGTTCCCCCGCAAGAACGGAGAATGGCACGCTATCAAGAAAAGGTATTTTGGATATCTTGGGTGATGGGTATGGTTTTTTAAGGACAAATGGGTATCTTCCCAGCGATAACGATATTTATGTATCAGTCTCGCAAATTCGCCGGTTTTTACTTCGTAGAGGCGATGAAGTTATGGGTCAAGTGCGTCCCTCAAAGGATAATGAAAAATATAGTGCCCTGTTGAGAATCGAAGCGGTTAATGGTGAAGATCCGGAGTTTGCTCGAAACCGAAAAGCTTTCGAAACACTGACACCAATCTATCCAAAACAGAGACTTAGACTTGAAACATCCAACAGAGAGGTTGCTCCGAGGGTTATTGATTTAGTGGCGCCTATTGGTAAAGGGCAAAGAGGTCTGATTGTTTCTCCCCCAAAAGCCGGTAAAACAACAATATTAATACAGCTTGCAAATAGTATAACCACTAATAACCCGGAAATTGTGTTAATTGTTTTACTTGTTGATGAACGACCGGAGGAAGTTACCGATATGGAACGTTCCGTAAAAGGTGAGGTGGTTAGCTCAACTTTTGATCAACCCTCAGAAAATCATGTTCAGGTGACTGAGCTTGTGCTTGAAAGGGCAAAACGTCTTGTAGAACAAGGCAAGGACGTTGTTGTTCTCTTAGATAGCATCACGCGTCTTGCCAGGGCATACAATCTTAACGCTCCCACAAGCGGCCGAATTCTCTCAGGAGGAGTGGACTCAACCGCCCTTTATCCACCAAAAAGATTTTTTGGTGCAGCGAGAAATATCGAGCACGGAGGGAGTCTTACGATTCTTGCCACGGCTCTGGTGGAAACGGGTAGCCGTATGGACGAGGTTATTTTCGAAGAGTTTAAAGGAACCGGAAATATGGAAATTCACTTAGATAGAAAATTGGCCGATAAACGCATATTTCCTGCGATTAACATTGAACGCTCAGGCACTAGAAAAGAAGAACTTATTATGGACCCCGCGGAAGCTCAAGAGGTGTGGAAGCTCAGGAGAGTTTTGCTTGCGCTAGATCCAACGGCGGCAATAAATCTTTTGATTGATAAAGTTAAAGGGACTCGTTCAAATGCGGTTTTTTTGAACCAAATCCAAAAGACCTCCTTGCCTTCAGAATAGATTTTTAATAAGATCTCTTGCCGACGCGATGGGATTGCCAAAAAGGTTTTTTCTGTGTTAACATCTTCCTTGTTTTTTAAAGTAGATTGAAAATATTTGGAGGTGAAGTTTTTGAAGAAAGGGATACATCCCAACTATGTAGAGTCTCAGATTACTTGTTCTTGCGGGGAGACTTTTGTTACTTATTCAACGAATCCTAAGTTAAGAGTGGAGATTTGTTCAAAATGTCATCCTTTTTATACAGGTAAGCAAAAATTGGTAGATGCTGGAGGAAGGGTTCAAAGGTTTCAAAAGAAGTATGGGTTGCAAACAATGGGAACCCCAGATAAAAAACCGGCTAAAAAGACTGTTGACTCAAACAAAGAGCAAGCAGTTAATGAGTCTTCTGAATAGTACTCAGATTAGAAGTGGTTGAATTGAATGTTAGGTTATTAGAACATACCCCAGAGCCCGAACGAACCGTTGCTACCGCTGCGCGGATTTGTTATGCGCCGGTTGGTGCGGATGAGTTGTTTCAGGTCATGTCGAGCGAAGAAGTCGAAAAACTTGTTAGTTTAATTATAAAATCTGGACATTTAAGCGCAATTGAACACGCTGTTTTTACTTTCGCAATCGACGGGATTTCGAGAGTATGCTCTCACCAACTGGTAAGACACAGGTTGGCTTCTTTTAATCAACAATCACAAAGATATGTGAAATATTCGCAGGATTTAAATTTCATTACTCCTCCATCAATTGAGAATAATTTATTAGTAAAAGAAAAATATGACAAATTGAACGCCACGGCGTTGAAAATTTATCAGGAGTTGCTTGAGGAGGGAATTGAAGCAGAGGACGCGAGATATGTCTTACCCAACTCGAGTGAAACAAAAATGGTTGTTACGATGAATGCCCGTGAGCTTCTTCATTTTTTTAGCCTTCGTTGTTGCAATAGAGCGCAATGGGAAATTAGAAATTTAGCTCTTGCTATGCTGAAAGAAGTAAAAGAAGTAACCAACTTACTTTTTAAAGACGCAGGGCCATCTTGTAATCGCGGTCCCTGTCTTGAGGGTAAATTTAGTTGTGGAAAACCTTGGAAGAAAATCAAGTAGTTTCAGTCCGATAACTATTGTCGAGAATCTAACCCATCCAATTTTTTAATGAATCATGGTGGAAAATTGAAAGAAGCTGAGTTTAACCAATGCAGACATTATCTGTAAAGCGAATTACTAAAAAAATATGTTTCTTAATAAATCTTGCCCTCTTTTCAAGAGCTCAGGTTGGCGGACAGGCTGTTTTGGAGGGGGTTATGATGCGAGGTAAAGAGAATTGGGTCTTAGCCGTCCGTAAACCCAACCAAGAAATTGTTACCGAAGAACGGAAAATAAACTCTCTTGCAAAAAAATACCCTATTTTAAAACTCCCCTTAATAAGAGGGGTTATGGGTGTTATAGAGATGTTGGTTTTGGGGATGAAGGCTATTTCGCTCTCTGCTGAGCTGGCTACGGAAGAGGAAGATATAGAGATTAGTAGCAAAGAAATGGCTATCGGTATTTGCTTAGCATTTGTTTTTGGCATACTCCTCTTTGTTATTTTGCCTAGTTGGATTACCGTTTTGTTTAATAAGTACCTATCGAACAATTTTATGGTTAGTCTTTTCGAAGGATCTTTGAAGGTGACCATTTTTCTTATCTATCTTGCTGTCATATCGAGTATAAAGGACATAAGGCGCGTATTTGAATATCACGGGGCTGAACATAAAACAATCCATGCATATGAGGCGGAAGATGAGTTGACTCCTCAGGCGGCGTCCAAATATAGTCCCTTACACGTAGGTTGTGGAACCGCTTTTATCTTGATAGCGCTCACGGTTTTAATTTTTATCTTTGCGTTTCTAGGAAGACCTCCCTTGATTTGGCGCATCATAAGTCATCTGTTAGTGGCTCCCCTGGTTATCGGGATAAGCTATGAACTAATCAAACTAGCTCGTAAACATAAGGACTCTTCTTTGGTTAAAATTGTTTTGGCTCCTGGTCTTTGGCTACAGAAGATGACGACTAGAGAACCCTCTAATGATCAATTAGAAGTGGCTATTTCTTCCTTGAAAAAGCTACTATCTATCGAAGACTTTAATGAGGAAAGCGAGGGTTATATCTTACAATAATTATGTCAGATAAGACTGGAATATTAGATAAACTGAATAAGGTTGAAGAAAAATATGAAGAGCTGACTAAAAAATTAAGCGACCCTGAAATTCATGCTGACCCAAAAAAATATAAAGAATACGCAAAAGCTCATTCAGAAATTACAGAAGTTGCGAAGAAAATTAAGGAATATAAGAATGTTTTAAAGAATATTGAGGAAGCTAAGGCGCTTATAAAAGAGGAACCCGATAAGGAAATGCAGGATTATCTTCACTCTGAGTTGAGTTCTGCCGAAATAGAGCAGGAAAAGCTAGAGAACGAGCTTAAAGAGATGATGATAGTTAAGGACCCCAATGATGGAAAAGATGTCATCACAGAAATAAGAGCCGGAGCGGGTGGCGAAGAGGCAAGTCTCTTCGCGGCGGAAATGTATAGAATGTACTCTCGATATGCTGAACAACAAGGTTGGAAAACGCAGGTTTTAAGCTCAAGTCCTTCCGGGTTGGGAGGATTTAAGGAGATAATTTTTGAGGTCAAAGGCAAGGGTGTTTATAGTCATTTAAAATATGAATCCGGTGTACATCGAGTTCAGAGAGTGCCTGTTACGGAATCGGGTGGTCGAATTCACACTTCCACCGTGACGGTGGCCGTTTTGCCCGAGACCGAAGAGGTTGAAGTCGATATAAATCAAAATGATTTACGAATCGACATATTTCGTTCCAGTGGCCCGGGTGGACAGTCGGTCAACACAACCGATTCGGCTGTTAGAATTACTCACTTGCCTACAGGTATGGTAGTTTCGTGCCAAGAAGAACGCTCTCAACTCCAGAATCGCGAGCGCGCGATGAGAATTCTCCGAGCTCGCTTGTATGAAAAATATTTGGAAGAGCAGCACGCGGAGAGAGCTGAATCGAGAAAGCTTCAAATAGGAACGGGTGACAGGAGCGAAAGGATAAGGACCTATAATTTTCCTCAAGGGAGGATAACCGACCATCGCATAGGTCTCACTATTCATAATCTGGATTTTGTGTTGGAAGGAAACATAGGGGAGATTATTAAGGCCTTAGCGCTTGCTGACCGCACAAAGAAGTTGAGCGAGGCGTCCATTTAAGGGGTAGATTGGTTGGTTAAGAAAGAAAATTATAATGTTTCGGAAATTTTGAAACTTGCAACATCTTTTCTTGAAAAAAATGGTATACAAAATCCTCGCCTTGATTCGGAGCTTTTACTGGGGGCAGTTTTAAATTTTTCGCGCATAGAAATTTATACCGATTTTTTTCGTCCCTTAAGCCCACGAGAAATTCAAGCATATCGTGAACTTATTAGCATTCGAGCCAAAGGAAAACCGGTTGCTTACATTCTTGAAAAAAAACCCTTCAGACACCTTGTTTTAAAAGTTAATCAAGATGTTTTAATTCCAAGGCCTGAAACCGAACTTGTTGTTGATAAGGTGTTAGAGGTTGCAAAAAAAAGGAAAGAAACCGAAATTAAGATGGTTGATTTGGGCACGGGGAGCGGGGCCATTGCCTTAAGTATTGCTTACGAGATGCCCGATGCATTTGTGTTTGCGTTAGATATCTCCGATAAAGCATTAAGAGTAGCTCAGGAAAATGCCGAATTTTACAGCTTACAAGATAGAGTCAAATTCATCCGTTGCGATTTCTTGGATGGTTTAGACGATTGTTTTATGAATGAAATCGATGTAATTGTTTCTAACCCCCCTTATATTCCAAGTAAAGAAATAGATAAACTCCAAAAAGAAATCAGGGACTTTGAGCCCTTGTTAGCATTGGACGGAGGACCCGATGGTTTAAGAGAGTACAGAAGAATTATTGCTGAATCTCCAAGTTATCTAAAGGAAGGTGGCTACCTAATTCTGGAAATTGGCGGGGACCAAGCTGACTCTGTTGAGCGCCTGTTGAATGACTCAGGAAAATATGATGAAGTTGATGTATCGAAAGACTATGCGGGTATTGAGCGGGTAGTGGTGGCTAGAAGAAGATATATCCAGCTTCCAGCCGCCAGCTATCAGTCTCCAGGGGAAAATATGAGTAGAGAAAAAGAAGGATAGAGGGTAAACTTCAGCCCTCAGCTGTCAGACTCCAGTCTTCAGCAAAACAAAACATAGGCAAAGAAAAGATGAGGGTAAAGGATATAGGGTAAGGATTAAAGGGTAAAGTGAAAGGTGAAAAATATTCCTATTTGTCATTGCGAGGCGAAGCCGAAGCAATCTCATAAGAAACGGATGGCAGATAGCAGATACTTGCCCGCCTCCCCGCCTGCCTGCGCCTATGATGCCGCTAGGCATTGGCGGGCAGGCGGGGAGGCAAATGACAAATAGCTAGAGGATGAACCCTTCTCTCCCTCCCCCTTGACGGGGGAAGGTGAAGGAGCTGATAGCTATTAGTTATTGGTCTTTATACTTTAGCTTTTGACTTGAACTATCAGCTATCGAGCGAATGATAGTGAGCGAGCCATCAGCCAAAAGAGAGGTACCTATGCAAGCCAAAATTGTAAAGGTTGATTGTAAGAATCCAGAATCTGTTGTTATCGAGGAAGCTGCCGATATACTTAAGGCGGGGGGCTTAGTGGTCTTTCCCACCGAAACGGTTTATGGTTTGGCGGCGGATGCTTTCAATCTCAAAGCCGTTGAAAAAATATTTAAAATCAAGGGACGGTCTTTTAATAACCCTCTGGTGGTTTGCATCTCAGACGTTGCTGATTTGAATTTTTTGATAAAAGAACCTCCGGTATTTACAGAAGAGATTGTTAATGAGTTCTGGCCCGGTCCCCTTACATTAATATTTAAAAAAAGCGATATTGTTCCTTTCGAGGTGACTTGCGAAAGGGTCACTGTGGGGATAAGGTTTCCAAAAAATAAAATTGCTTTATCTTTAGTTGCCTCTGTCGGAATGCCTTTGGTGTTAACCAGTGCAAATATTTCCGGTGCCCCAAGTTTAATCGAGGCGCAGCAAGTGCTCAATAATATCGGCAAAGATGTTGACTTGATTTTAGATGGGGGAAAAACTGAGCTTGGTGTAGAGTCGACAATTTTGGACTTAACTACAACCCTGCCTACCATAATTCGCGAAGGGGCTATTTCTGTCGAGAAGCTCAAGAGGATTTTGGGGAAGCTGAAAGTACCTGATGGCAGATAAAAGAGTAAATAGAAATTAAGTGGTAATTGGTGGAGATTAAGTAGAGATTACAATTAGTTACCATTAATTACAATAAATCTCAATTAATTACAAAGTACCTGATGGCAGATAGAAAGTTGAGAGGGTAAAGGAAAAAACTAACAAACTCCCGACTCCCGACTAATAGACTCCCAACTACCTGCCTGCCCTGCCTGACGGTAGGCACGGCGGTAGGCAGGGAAAGTGGAAATTTTAAAGTTTTAAAAAAATTAATAAGAATATTGGACGAAGCGAATGCTTGGTGTTAATTTTATAAGCATATTGATGAAAACTTACATTAAGGCAGGGAGATAGTTTGAAAATAGCAATTGGCAGCGATCATGCCGGTTATGAGTTAAAAGAAAAAATAAAGTCATTTTTAAAAGAAAAGAATTTGGAGATTTTGGATGTTGGCACCAACAACTCGGAATCTGTCGATTATCCCGATTATGCGGAGCGAGTGGCCGAAGTGGTGGTATCAGGTAAATTTGACAGGGGCATCATCATTTGCGGTTCGGGGATAGGTGTTGCGATAACGGCAAACAAAATTCCAGGGGTTAGAGCCGCCGTCTGTAACGATATTGAGTCCGCTCGTCTTAGCAGACAGCATAACGATGCAAATGTTCTTACGATGGGGGGGCGGCGGCGTGTGGTTGATTTAAAAGAAGCTAAAAAAATCGTAAACACGTGGCTTAAAACTGAATTTGAGGGCGGACGGCATTTAATAAGACTTGCAAAGATTGCTAAGTTGGAGAGAAAATATTCTTCAAAAAAACCGGAGGTTGAATAGTGGAAAATTTATCTAAAGTAGATCCTGAGATAGCTAAAGCTATAGAGGATGAACTAAGGCGCCAGCAAGGAACCTTGGAGCTTATTGCTTCTGAAAATTTTGCAAGTTTGGCTGTAATGAGAGCCACTTGCTCCGTTTTAACGAATAAGTATGCGGAAGGTTATCCCAGCAAAAGATATTATGGTGGGTGCGGATTTATAGATGTTGCTGAAAAATTAGCCATAGAGCGGGCTAAAATTGTTTTTGGGGCAGATCATGTAAATGTTCAACCTCATAGTGGCTCACAAGCAAACATGGCGGTGTATTTTTCTTGTTTAAAACCCGGTGATAAAGTTATGGGCTTGGAGCTTAGCCACGGTGGCCATTTAACTCACGGAAGCCCTGTTAATTTTTCGGGTCAGTTGTATGATTTTGTCTTTTATGGCGTTGACAAGGATACTGAAATATTTGACTATGATGAAATTTTAAAAATTGCTAAAAAACACAGACCAAAGATTATTGTTACTGGGGCGAGCGCTTATCCGAGAACCATTGATTTTGAGGCATTTCGCAAGATTGCTGATGAAGTAAACGCTTATTTGATGGCTGACATAGCTCATATTGCCGGCTTGGTTGCTGCCGGTGTTCATCCGAGCCCAATTCCTCACGCGCAATTTACAACTACCACTACTCATAAAACTCTCCGAGGACCCAGGGGGGGGATGGTTTTTTGTGAAGAGAGATTTGCTAAGTCAATAGACAAAACGGTCTTTCCAGGTATTCAAGGTGGTCCCTTAATGCACGAAATAACCGCAAAGGCCGTTTGCTTAAAAGAAGTTTTAACCGATGAATTTAAGGATTATCAAAAACAAATTATTAAAAACGCTAAAGCTTTGGCAGAAGTTTTTAAAGACAGTGGATACCGTTTAATCTCCGGGGGGACTGATAATCACCTCTTCCTGGTTGATTTAACCGATAAGGGGATTACCGGGAGAGATGCGGAAGTTATTCTTGAAAGTGTGGGGATTGTTTTAAATCGGAGCACCATTCCTTTTGAGACAAAGAGCCCCTTTGTTACAAGTGGGATAAGAGTAGGCACTCCGGCCATAACAACTCGGGGGATGAAGGAAAAAGAGATGGAGAAAATCGGAAAGTTAATGATAGAAACTTTGGAAAATGTGGATAACGAGAAGATTCATACGGAAGTAAAAAATGAAGTTGAAAAACTTTGCGATGAATTTCCCCTCTACCCGGAACTATAAGGATGTAGTTAAAAATTGAGAATGAAAAACGACCTGCCTGCCCTGCCTGCCGGTAGGCAGGGCGGTAGGCACGGTAAAGAAAAATTTAAAAAGGAATTCAAAAACAGAGTTTATAAATTTACTCTAATGCTGGTTGAATTTATAGATAAGCTTCCGAGGAGCTCCAGTACACAAATAATTGGGGACCAGCTTTTAAGGAGCGGAACGAGTATCGGGGCCAATTATATTGAAGCCCAGGCCGCTAGCTCCAAGAAAGATTTTACTAACTTTTTTCACTACTCTTTAAAATCGGCTAATGAATCTGAATTTTGGTTAAGAATTTTAAAAGATTCAGGGAAAGCAGACAAAAAGGAAGTTGACATACTTCTTAAAGAACTTGCTGAAATTGCTAATATTCTTGGCTCAAGTCTTTTGACACTAAAAGGCAGAAAGTAAAATTACTAAATTAAGGTAAAGCAAAAACCGGATTAGAGCTTTAAAGTTTTCATTTTTATTTCTTAATTTGAAACAGCTGGGGTTGTTTCTTAGCTCTTATTTGTTGGGGTTGGAATTTAAATTTTTTATTTTTACATTATCATTTTTATTTTTTCAATTTCATATTTTCATTTAAGACATGGGGTGAACAAGATGAACCGTCCAACCTGGGACGAGTATTTTATGAAGATAACTGAAGAAGTTTCGACGCGTTCAACATGTCTGCGTCGGCAAGTTGGTGCGGTTATCGTCAAAGATAAAAGAATTCTTGCTACCGGCTATAACGGCGCGCCGTCGGGATTAAAACACTGTCTTGAGGTAGGGTGCATCAGGGAACTTCAGAATATTCCCTCAGGAGAAAAGCACGAATTATGTCGAGGTCTTCATGCTGAGCAAAATGCTATCATTCAAGCTGCTCTTCATGGCATAAAAATTGGGGAAGCTTTATTGTATACCACTCATAAACCATGTATTCTTTGCACAAAAATGCTTATCAATGCTGGTTTAAAAGAGATTATTTACAGAGATGGTTATCCTGATTTAATGGCCGACGAAATGCTCAAGGAAGCAAAAATTAAAATTAGACAACTAAGAAAATAAAGGATTTTTAAGAAAGCTCTTGCGGACAATATTCCATTTATGTCATTATTCAAAAGGTTGTGATTTAATATTGGGAAAACCAAGTAACGATGATAAACCTTGGTTAAGAGATTTACAGCGTTACGGTAACATTGGAATCGAATTTGGGGTTACCGTTTTAGTTAGTTTTGGAATAGGTTATTTGTTGGATAGGCGGTTGGGTACGACTCCCTTCTTTATGATTGTGGGAGTTTTATGGGGAGTTGTAAGCAGCTTTTGGGTGCTTTATCGCAAAATAATGGTTGGAGAAGAAAAGAAAGACGCGAGCAAGCGAAAGGGTTGATGTTACTGGCAAGCTCTCTGCCTTTAATGGGCAAGTCTATCTTAATAAGTTCCCTGTTCTGTCTTATAGCTACCGGAGCGGCCTACTATGAAAAGGGGCTATCGGGGGCTTATGGGGTAATTTTGGGATTTGGATTAGCAATCATCAACTTTACGGTTGCTGCTTATTTGATTTTAAGGTGTATGAATCACGAAACAAACTCAATGGCTGCGGTCATTTTGCCCGGTTTTTTAGTTCGATTGCCTTTGATGCTTGGTGTAATTTATTATTTCGCCAAGGTTTCCTGGGCAAATATTTATGTTCTTATCGGAAGCTTTATAGCTGTTTATAGTTGCCTTTTGTTTGTGGAATTAAAACTGATAAACGATTTAGCTAAATCATCTAAGTTAGAAATTAGAAAGGAGTAATTGAATTGGATCCACTTCATCATTTTCATCTCCACCCCATAATTCATCTTCCCCACATAGGTCCCATCGACCCATCTATTAACATAGCGGTAATATCGATGTGGGTAGCGACGGCTCTGGTATTTGTCCTATTTTTTCTGGCATCCAGAAGAGTTAGCATGGTCCCGAAGGGAATTCAAAATTTTGTGGAGGTAATCGTCCAGTTTGTCCGCGATGATATCGTGCTTACCATGATGGGCAAAGAAGGGCTTCCTTATCTCCCATTCATTCTGACGTTGTTCATGTTTATTTGGTTCTGCAATTTAGTCGGTTTAGTCCCCGGCTTATTTACCCCCACGAGCAACATATTTGTAACCGGAACCCTTGCAATTATGGTATTTTTTGCGACTCACATAATCGGAATTGTTAAACATGGTCCCTTCAAATATTTTAAGGGTTGGGTTCCCCAGGGAGTGCCTACGGCATTAGCGCCGGCTCTTTTTATCATTGAGATTCCAAGCGCTTTTGCCAAGCCATTTTCTCTGGCAGTTCGTCTCTTTGCTAACATGGTGGCGGGGCACATTGTCCTCTTAATCTTTTTAGGCATGATAATTCAATACAAGAGCTTTATCATTGCGCCTTTCCCTGTTTTGGGAGCCGTGATTATTTTAATTTTGGAATTGCTATTTACGTCGTTACAGGCATATATCTTTGCCATGCTTTCAGCGCTCTACATTTCGGACGCCGTTCACGGCGGACACTAATTAGGAGGGTATGAAATAAGAGGAGCTACCAGTCTCCAGCTACCAGCTTTCAGGAAGACCAAGAAGCATAGAGCAGAGAGTGGAGAGCAAAACAAGGGTATATAGGGTGACGAGTAAGGGATAGAAATTAAATGGAAATTTGTGGAGATTCAGTGGAGATTAAGTAGAGATTGAGGAAACGGCTATCAATCTCAATGAATTACAATAAATCTCAATTAATTTCAAAGTACCTGATGGCAGATAGAGTATGGAGTATGGAGTATAGCAAAACCAGCAATCTGGCTAACAAACTACCGACTCCCCACTAAGAGACTTCCGACTGATAGAGCAGAGAGATTTTTCTCTAAACTCTAAGCTAATAAAATTTGACAACAATGAACAACAAAATAATTAACCAAAGAAAGGAGGAAATATTTTGGACGCACAAGGTATTGCTTATGTAGCAGGAGCTGCGGCTATGGCATTGGCTGCTATTAGTTGCGGTTTAGGAATTGCTTGGTTGGCAAGGGCCTCCGTTGAGGGTTCTGCTCGTCAGCCGGAAGCGGCAGGTGGTATTCGTACGACCATGATTATCGCGGCTGCGTTGGTTGAAGCTATTTCTTTGTATACGTTTGTTATTGCTATTTTACTCGTAACTAAGTAATGTTTTATTAAAGAGGTGAGAGATAAGTGGATGTATTATTTCATCCTGAGACGGGTCTGATTTTTTGGTCGTTGGTTTCGTTTCTTCTGCTTTTTGTTTTGCTTAAAAAATTGGCTTTTAAGCCAATTTTGGGGATGATGGAAAAGCGCGAGAACAAAATCAAGGAATCTTTAGATGAAGCCGAAAAAGCTCGTCTTGAGGCAGAAAAATTATTTAACGACTATCAGAAACAGATAGAAAATGCTCGAAAAGAAGCTCAGCAGGTAGTAGAGCAGGGTAGAGTTGCTGCTGAGGGGATTAAGAAAGAAATAATTGAAAGTGCAAATAAGGAATCTAAAAGAATGATTGAATCAGCTCAGCATGAGGTGACTTCAGAAAAAGAAAAAATTATAGTGGAGCTTCAGGATAAAATGGCGGATTTAATCATCGATGCCTCTTCTAAGGTTGTTCAGAAGGCATTAAACAAAAAGGATCATTTAGGTTTAATAAAGGAATATACAACAAAGTTAGGTGATGTTTGTGAAGGCTGATACGGTTGTTGGTGATACTTCGGGAAAGAGCATCGAGGAAATAGTTGCTATTGCTTCGAAGCTGCAAGAAGAGCTTTCTCGTCTTACCAATCAGCTTACATCTATTGAGATGGTTGCTGAAGTGAAAACTGTGGTGCCATTGACCCCAGATTTAACCGCTGATTTACAAAAGAAACTTTCTCGCTTAACTGGTAAGAATGTTTTGCTTAAGATGCTTATAGATGAGTCTATCCTTGGTGGAATGGTTATTCGCATGGGGGATAAAGTTTTAGACTTTAGTATTTGCAGTAGGCTTGATAAGCTGAGGGAAAAATTTGTAAGCGATAAGGGGTTGGGTTCAGATGACGGGAATTCCTGAACTTTTAAAGGAAAAAATAGATGAACTGGATATGGGATTTGAGATCATTGAAGTTGGTGAGGTTCTTGCAGCCGGTGACGGAATAGCTTTTGTTAGTGGGCTACCCGAAGCAATGGCGGGCGAAATGCTGGAGTTTCCTGGCGGTATTTTTGGAGTGGTTTTAAACTTAGAGGAAGACAGAATAGGCGTCGTTCTTATGGGCGGAGCCACCGGAATTAAAGAGGGGGATGTTGTAAAGCGAACCGGTAAAATACTTCAGGTTCCCGTGGGTGAAGCCATGGTGGGAAGGGTTGTAAACGCTTTAGGGCAGCCCATTGACGGAAAGGGTCCCATAAAAGCGGACAGCTTTCGGCCCATTGAATGGAAGGCGCCCGGTGTTGTGGAGAGACAGCCTGTAAAAGAACCGCTTCAGACAGGAATAAAAGCCATAGATTCCATGATTCCAATTGGCCGAGGTCAAAGGGAGCTTATCATCGGTGACAGGCAAACCGGCAAGACAGCCATTGCGACCGATACCATTATTAATCAGCAAGGAGAAGGTGTTATCTGTGTTTATGTGGCCATAGGCCAGAAAGCTTCCACCGTTGTCCAAGTTGTAAAAGATCTTGAGGAACAGGGGGCCATGGATTACACGATTGTTGTATGCGCTCCCGCCGATGAGCCGGCACCGCTTCAATATATTGCTCCTTATGCCGGCTGTGCCATAGCTGAATATTTTATGTATAAAGGCGGGCACGCGCTTTGTGTATATGACGACCTTTCAAAACATGCTCAGGCTTATAGGCAGGTTTCATTGGTCTTGCGTCGTCCTCCCGGCCGCGAGGCTTATCCGGGAGATATCTTTTATCTTCACTCACGTTTGCTGGAAAGAGCGGTAAAATTAAACGATAAAAATGGAGGCGGTTCCTTAACGGCTTTGCCGATTGTCGAAACTCAAGCAGGTGATGTTTCAGCTTATATCCCGACAAACGTAATTTCAATCACGGACGGTCAGATTTTCTTAGAGAGCGACCTCTTTTTTGCCGGTGTGAGACCCGCCATCAACGTCGGTATCTCCGTTTCCAGGGTTGGAGGTAACGCGCAGATTAAGGCAATGAAGCAGGTGGCTGGTAGTTTAAGGTTAGATTTAGCTCAATTTAGGGAGCTTGAAGCATTTGCCCAATTTGGGTCGGAACTGGATGAAACGACTAAGGCACAGCTTTTACGTGGCGAGAGAATGGTAGAAATTTTAAAACAAGGCCGCTATGTTCCGATGCCGGTTGAAAAACAAATTATTATCATTTACGCAGGCGTTAATGGTTATCTTGATGATATTTCCGTGGATAGAGTTAGTCAGTTTGAGGCAGATATTTTGCAGTTCATAGAGGGGAATTACCCTGAAATAAGTCATAAGATTCGTGAAGAAAAGATACTTTCTGAAGGAACTGAAACAGCTTTAAAGAAAGCTATTGAGGAATTTAAAATAACTTTCGTGGAGCAATAAATTTTATTTAAGGGATGTATGAATTTTGGCTAGAACTCGTGAGATAAAAAGGCGAATAAAGAGTATTGACAACACCAGGCAGATAACGAGAACCATGGAGATGGTTGCCGGTGCAAAGATTAGGAAATCCCAGGAGAGGATCGAAAACTCTCGCCCCTATACTACAAAGATGATGGAAGTTCTCGCCAATCTATCTTCATATGTTAAAGCCGGGAAACATCCGCTTTTGGAAGTTCACGAAAAGCAGGAGCGGGTCTATGTTTTGTCGATAACCTCAAATAGGGGATTGTGCGGAGCTTTTAACACAAACATTATTCGCAAAACCGAAAGTATTTTAGAAAGAGAGAAACAAGCAGAACGTGAGGTAGTTCTATCGGTCGCCGGTCAGAAGGGCATCAATTATTTTAAATATCGTGGTTATGAGCTGTTGTCAGAATATACTGAGATTGGCGATTCGCCTAAATTTGAAGATGCCCGCGAAATTGCCGCTAAAGTTATGGAGATGTATATAAATCACGAGGTTGATAAGGTTTTGATTATCTTTAATCACTTTAAATCCGTAATGGACCAAAGACCGATTGAATACAATATTTTACCCATTGAGAAAGATATGACGGAAGGCGAAAAAGAGCGTGTAGTTCGCGATGATTATATATTTGAACCGTCTCCTGAAAAAGTACTCTACGAGCTTTTGCCAACTTATGTGGAGACATTGGTTTACCGAACATTGATGGAATCTGTGGCGAGTGAGCACGGTGCGCGCCGAACGGCCATGAAAGCCGCAAGCGATAACGCTGTAGAGATGATTGGCCAGCTTACAAGGACTTTTAACAGGGCCAGGCAAGCTCAAATTACGCAAGAAATTTCTGAAATTGTTGGTGGAGCAGAAGCACTAAAGTAAAGAGGTGAGTTAATTAATGAACATTGGAAGAATAACCAAGATCATTGGACCGGTAATTGATATTGAGTTTGCTTCCGGAAATTTGCCGGAAATTTATACTGCTCTAAAGATTGAAAAAGAGGGAGCAAAGGGCAAGACTGAACTGATAGTAGAAGTTCAGCAACATATCGGGGAAAGTCAAGTAAGGGCCGTTGCCATGGATTCAACAGATGGACTTGCCAGAGGGACGAAGGTTATCGATACGGGCGGGCCGATAATGGTTCCTGTTGGAGAAAGAACATTAGGCAGGATATTTAATGTTTTAGGGAAGGTCATTGACCATGGTGAACCCATTGTTACTAAGGAAAACTATCCAATTCACCGACAGGCGCCCGAATTTGAGGAACTGGAACCAACAACTGAGATTTTTGAAACTGGCATTAAGGTCATAGATCTTTTAGCCCCATATGTTAAGGGCGGAAAAACCGGACTCTTTGGAGGAGCCGGTGTCGGAAAGACCGTTCTCATCATGGAACTCATTCACAATATTGCCACTGAACACGGAGGATATTCTGTATTTAGTGGTGTTGGCGAAAGGACAAGAGAAGGTAACGATTTATGGCTGGAAATGAAGGAATCCGGTGTTATCAACAAGACGGCTCTTGTTTACGGCCAAATGAACGAGCCCCCGGGGGCGAGACTTAGGGTTGGTTTAACCGGACTAACGATGGCTGAGTATTTTCGCGACCAAGGACAAGATGTCCTTTACTTTGTCGACAATATATTTAGATTTGTTCAGGCCGGTTCTGAAGTATCTGCTCTCTTGGGCAGGATGCCTTCAGCCGTTGGTTACCAGCCAACCCTGGGAACTGAGATGGGTGAATTGCAGGAGAGAATTACTTCCACTAAGAAGGGTTCTATCACCTCGGTTCAGGCAATCTATGTGCCTGCCGATGATTTAACAGACCCGGCGCCAGCAACGACGTTTACTCATCTTGATGCCACTACCGTTTTGTCGAGACAGATTGCTGAGCTTGGGATATATCCTGCTGTTGATCCTCTCGATTCGACATCGAGGATTCTTGATGCCACCTTTATCGGTGACGAGCACTATTCGATTGCCCGCAAAGTGCAGGAAGTTTTACAGCGCTATAAAGAATTGCAGGATGTTATCGCAATTTTAGGTATGGATGAGCTTTCGGAAAACGATAAGGTTATTGTTCAGAGAGCCAGAAAGATACAGAAGTTTCTTTCACAGCCATTTTTTGTGGCGGAACAATTTACCGGGAATCCGGGTATCTATGTATCATTGAAAGATACCATTAAAGGGTTTAAAGAAATCGCGGAAGGCATACACGATGAACTTCCCGAACAGGCCTTTTATATGGTCGGCACAATTGAAGACGCGGTTGAAAAAGGCAAAAAATTGCTTGAAACGGTTGAGGTAGAAGCATAAAGGAGCAAGTTGTTTATGGTTGACAAGTTTGTAATGTGTGAAGTCGTTACGCCTGAGCGCATATTATACAGCGGAAATGTAAAAATGGTGGTTGCTCACGGGATAGAAGGGGAGATTGGCGTTTTACCTCTTCACGCTCCTCTTGTAGCTGTTCTCGGTGTGGGAGAGTTAAGATTGAAGCTTGATGAGAATAAATATGAATATGTTGCCGTGCACAAAGGATATATTCAGGTTTTGGAAGATAAAGTTATTATCCTTGCCAATTTCGCGGAGTTTGCCTCTGAAATTGATATCAAAAGGGCAAAAGAAGCAAAAGAGAGGGCCGTTAAGGAAATTGCCGAAGTCCAAAAAGAAGGCGAGGATTACTACAAAGCTCAAATTGATTTAGAAAAAGCTGAAAACAGGCTACGGATTAGCAAAAGAGTTTAGTTATCTAATTTAAAATTTTTAAATAAGCATCACAAACCCTTGATTAATCAAGGGTTTGTTTTTTTGTTTTTATGGAGCGATACATTATAGTATTATTATCTTTGAGATGGTTTAGGGAGTTGAGAATGGAAAAGTTTCTTATAAGAGGCGGGAATAGATTAAAAGGAACCGTAAAGATTGGCGGAGCTAAAAATGCTGCTCTTAAACTTATGGCTGCTTCAATATTGAGTGACGATAAAGTTGTTCTCAAGAATGTCCCAAAAATCAAAGATGTTTTTATTATGGCAAAAGTTCTTGAAGAGCTTGGAATGAAGGTGGATTTGAGCGATTCCGGCACAACAACCATCACCCCCGCGAGTTCTTTAAGATATGAAGCGTCATATGAACTGGTGAATCAAATGCGTGCCTCCATAATAGTTTTGGGTCCTTTGCTGGCCCAGGTTGGCAAGGCTCACGTTGCTCTTCCCGGAGGATGTAATATTGGTTTAAGAAAGATAGATTTTCACCTGCGTGGTCTAGAAAAATTAGGAGCTAAAATAAGGGTGAAGCATGGGTTTATTGAAGCAGAGGCAACTGTTTTAAAAGGAACGAACATCGATTTTAATTTTCCAAGTGTCGGAGCAACTGAAAATATTTTGATGGCGGCCGTCAAGGCAAAAGGAACGACCATAATTAAAAATGCTGCGAGGGAGCCGGAAATAACCGATCTCGTTTATTTTTTAAAACAGATGGGGGCAAAAATTGATGGAGCCGGCACAAGCTGTTTGGTTATTAAGGGAGTTGAAAAACTTCGTCCTACAGGAGAATACACTGTTGTTTCCGATAGGATAGAGGCGGGAACATTTATGGTGGTTGCTGTCTTATCTGGCGGTGATGTCTTAATTCAAAATGCGCCGCTTAATTTAATGGGCATGATTAAAAACAAATTAATCGATGCGGGCGTGAAAATTAATGAAACCGATGGTGGATTAAGAGTTTCTCGAAACGGTGAGATTAAGCCGTTAGATATTGCTACATTGCCTTATCCCGGATTTCCAACGGATATGCAAGCTCAAATGATGGCCTTACTGTCTGTTGCTAACGGAACAAGCATAATTACGGAGAATGTTTTTGAAAATAGATTTATGCTTATTGACGAGCTTAATCGGATGGGGGCAAATATTCGCGTTCAAGGTCCTCATGCGATTGTAAAAGGTGTAGATAGTCTCACAGGGGCCTCTGTGAGGGTCACGGATTTAAGAGGCGGGGCTGCTCTGGTCTTGGCGGGCTTGGCCGCTAAAGGTGTTACCGAAGTTAATGATGTCTCTCATATAGACAGGGGATATGAAAACTTTGAAATCAAACTAAAATCTCTTGGCGCCGACATAAGTCGTCTCGACGAGCAAAACTCACCTAATGCTTAACCTTTGGATTCAGGAAAATCTACTTTTTTATCAGGAGATATGATTTCAATCCACGTTTGCCCTCGGTTTAATATAATCTCTGCTCCCGACTTATCGTAAAACTTTACGGTGTTAGATGAACCTTCTCGAATCCATTTCCCTTTGGTTATGGTGCCATCTAAAAAAGCATATGCGGGGCCACTTCCCAGGGTACCTATCTTGACGCGCCCTATCTCGTCAACTACCCGAATTGACGTCATCAAGACTAAGATATTTTTTGCTTCAAGTTGCTTGCCTGAGTTGCTATCTTTGTGTGATATGCCGCCCATGAAGCGTGAATACGAATTACTTTCTCTGTTGTACTCATACTTCACTTTAAATTTTGGAGAAGAGAAGTCTATGGTCACGTATGTTTCTTCGGGTCGCTTCTCAAGAGGAGCATTATCCTTAAACGAGAAAGATTCGTAATTTACGTTGGAGTCAAATTTTCTTTCCTGGGCCCGCTCTCGTATTTTTTTGGTGGAGGTATAGAGGTTGTGCGGTCTCTTGCGCGAACTTACTCGCCAATAAGCTCCTGAGTTTGCAAACTCATCCAGGCCGGCTACATGAAGACTATTAACGGTTGAGTAGCCGGTTGGAGAACCTCCGCAATGTGCGAGGAGAGCGTTATATCCTTTTGCTATCTCGGCAAAATAATCTCTTACACTTCTCACGGGGCCTATATTATTGCAATCTTTGTGGGTATAAATGGCTAAAAATCTTGTGATGCCCCCTTCAGCAACCACCTCATAAACAATACATGCATCTTCCAGGCCCGACTGAGGACGCGCCGCCGGGTGATTCTCGATGATTACGGCCGATGGCCTGAGACGGGAATCTTCCTCGGTGGCTTTTTGTCCGCAAGTTAAACAATAATGTTCGGGTGTTTTTGTCTCCACGACGGAGTCATCTTTCTCTTCCACAGGTTCAATTTCTACGCTTGGTTCTTCAGATGCCTCTTCGGGTTTTAAATAAGAGTAAAGTGCAAATGCGGTTGCGCTAACAAGCACCAAAACAAGAAATATTAGTAGAGCTTTTTTCAATATATTTCCACGTCCTTTTTTATTTTGAAACGGCAATCTTCCCCCTCCTTTTTTTGATGGGTGAGGATTAACCTGCCCGCCGGCAGTGGCGGGGTTGAAAGTGATGGGGCTTTGCCCTTAACATTTTTAATTTTTCTATACCGTGCCTACCGCCGTGCCTACCGCCGTGCCTACCGGCAGGCAGGGCAGGCACGGCGGGCAGGTCGTTTTTATATTTTCATTTTTTATTTTGAAAGATTATAACACAACAATTGAACTTGTCTTAATTATAAGAAAAGGATAAACTTTTTTTATCTAACTCGGAGGGAGGAGATTTTTTGTTGAATATAGATGAAATCAAAAAAGTTATTCCTCACAGGTACCCGTTTCTTTTGGTGGATAAGATTCTGGAGGTTGAAGAGGGGAAACGTGCTGTGGGGATAAAGAATGTAACGGCGAATGAACATTTTTTTGTCGGACATTTTCCCGACTATCCTGTAATGCCGGGGGTGTTAATAGTTGAGGCGCTGGCCCAGGTTGGGGCGGTTGCGATTTTGAGCAAAAAAGAAAATAAGGGAAAAATTGCCTTTTTTGCGGGGATAGATAAAGTAAGATTCAAGAAGCAGGTTCGCCCCGGAGATCAATTAAGATTGGAAACTGAGATTGTTAAAACAAAAGGTCCTGTCGGTGTCGGGCACGCGAAAGCCACCGTAGACGGGGAATTAGTGGCTCAGGGCGAACTGATGTTTGCCATTAAGTAG
>JAUWKI010000013.1 GCA_030614255.1 Actinomycetes bacterium | reverse complement strand
TTGCGGTTGCCTCCTTTTTTAAACAATTCCGTCTTTTAAAGACAACCTAATGCTTCCTCCTTTTCAAGTAGATTTTTATTTGAGGCAACGATACAATTTCAGATAGATTTTAGATGAGGCAATTCGCGGGCTTGACAAACTTAAAACAGCTACCAGCTTCCAGTCCTCAGCCACCACATACAAATGGGGTCAGGCTTGACAAACTTGAATAACTTAACCCTTCGACCATCCAATAATGAAAATGGCTTAACAGAAGACAGCTTAACTAAATATCTTGTTACGCCGTGTCTGCCGACAGGCAGGGAGTGGTTCAGGGATATTGGGCATGAAATATCTTTGAGCTAGACGTTAGTGTAACTTGACTTTTGACTACAAAATGTATATATTTGACTACAAGATGTATACAAGGAGGAAAGAGCATGCTCACAGAATTATTTTCCTCGCAAGCCCGAGTATCAGTTCTGAAGTTTTTTCTCTTAAACGTTGGTAGCCGTTTCTATCAGCGAGAAATTGCCTCAATTACAGGGCTGCCCATCAGAGCAGTTCAGCGGGAGGTTTCTAAGCTTGAGGGGATAGGGCTAATCTCGTGTCTAAGCGAGGGGAAGCGTCAATACTATCAAGTCAATCGGGAAAATCCTATTTTCCCTGAGTTAAAGGCGATTTTTCTTAAAACCGTTGCTCTTGGAGACCTTCTTCGACCAAAACTCAAAGACATCAGCCAAAAGATTAATGTTGCTTTTATCTATGGTTCTTATGCTGGCGGAGAAGAGGGGCCATTAAGCGATATCGACATCTTTGTTGTTGGTGATATTAGCACTAAGGAACTTTCCGTAGTTTTAGCTAAAGCTAAGGAAGAATTGGGACGTGAAATGAATTTTTATGTTGTGAGCAAGGAAGAGTTAAGCAATAAAGTAAGTCAAAAAGACCACTTTATATCATCTATTATAGATAAACCGAAAATTTTTTTAGCAGGAGATGAAGATGTCTTTAGAAAGCTTATTAGCTAGTGGTCGTCTAAAAAAACATACGACTTCAACAAGGGAAATTGCAGAGCTGTTTAAAATGGTTGAGAGAGATATTGCTGACGCTTCCATCAAAGAACTTTCCGCGGACCGCTGTTTTGCCACTGCTTACAATGCAGCCCTTCAACTTGCTACAATTGCTCTTTACTGTAAGGGATATCGTCCCACCGGCACCGGGCATCATTTCACTGTGTTCCAGACTCTTAAGCATACGTTAGGGGAAGAAGGCCGGGATTTGGCTGACTATTTTGATGCTTGCCGCGTCAAGCGAAATATAACTGATTACGATCGCGCGGGTCAGGTTTCTGAGAAAGAAGCCCAAGAGCTTTTAGATGAAGCCAAGATATTTAAGAGTAAAATTAATGAATGGCTTTTAAAGAACTATCCAGATTTTTTAAGATAGAGAAGTTATTAAAATTCGAGGTCAGGCTTGACAAGCTTAAAACAGCTACCAGCTTCCAGTCCTCAGCCACCAGGAAAATCAAAAATCAAAAAAGCTTTTTTATTTGTATACAAATGGGGTCAGGCTTGACAAACTTGAATAACTCAATCCTTCGACTCCCTTTGACCACTAGTCCACTGGGCTACTGACTCATCGAGCAAATTACTTATACTTGTTTAACTGTTGAAAAAATAGTAACAAAGCACCAATCACTCAAAGTTCTTTCTGGGCTCAAGAAGAATATCAAAAAGAAAGTTTTTTTTCTTGAAAAAGATTTTATCTGCTATAAAATGTTGTATAGAATCTACTATAAAATGTTGTATTTTATTTACTAGCAAATATTGACTCTAGTTTACTAGGGGAGCAACAAAATGAGCATCAAAGATAAAGCATTAAAGTGGTGGGTCGAAAAAACAGAAAGAGATGAGTATGTCGCTTCCTCCAATGAACTTCCTCCTCAAAGACAAAGAGAAGCCCTTGTTAAAGATAAATTTCTTTACCCTCTAATCAAAGGATATTGGATTCTGAAGAGGCCAGAGGATGAGACTGGAGAAGTTTTTTTCTTGCTTTACTGGCAGATTATTGAAAAAGTTCTTTCACGTTTCAGTTGCTGGTCACTTAGGGGCAGGTCTGCCCTTAAAATTTTGAATGGTGATCAAACACCCCAAAAGCATCTTTTAGTAAGGACCAAAAAAAAGACTAATCGAAAAGTATTGCTGTCTACAGGATTTGATGTGTCCCTTGTTTGTGACCCTAATTTCGATGAACGTCTTGTGAAAAAAATTGAAATCGCGGGAAGAAATATTCCGGTTGACATACCTGAAAAAGTTCTAATCGATGTGAGCAAACTAAAGCCAAGTTTCGAAATCCAGAGCTTTATTGCCGGCACCCCCTTTGATTTAAGAACTTTAGAGACAATTTATGCTAAAAATCCAAAGCCCATTGTATTTAAGAGATTGGTTGGCATGGTCGAAGATGCTGGTAGGTCTGATTTAGTTTCGGGTATAGAGAAAATCATTGAGACCCACACCCATTACCGCGTTTCCGGAAAGAAAAAAGTTGAGCCCGAATTAATGATAAAGAGAGCAACAATTACGCCTTCGTGGGTTATTCGTCAGGAGAAGCAACTTCAAGAATTTGAAAAAACTTTAGAAAAACATCTTATTTCAAAGACAAAAGAAATTAAAAAGCGTCCCCTTGAGCAACTACTAACCCAAGCTAGAGAGCATAAAAAATATGATACGTATCATTCAACAACTCTGGAAGGATATAGGATAACACCCGAAGAAGTTGAAGCTTTGCTTTCTGGAGCCCTACCGAAAACCAAAAAAGCTCAGGAGTATAACAATGTTGAAAAGATTAAAAACCGCACGGCCATTCTGGGCTATTCGGCAGCTTTTGATTTTGTAATCGACAAGATTCAAGAAAATTTTGAGCAGCAAGAGATAAGCGAGGATTTTATTAAAGACGTCTATTATCATCTTTTCAAGCCATCTGCTGATGCAGGGATTATCGATTACTTGAGTTTGGTCAGCTATCGAACGGTACCGGCATTTATTAGAGGAACGCAATATGTTCCTCCTTCTTACGAGAAACTATCAGAGCTGATGGCTAGCTATGTATCCTCGATAAATAAAATAAGAAATTCAATAGTAAAAGCAGTTCTTTCTCATTACTTCTTTGTTACCATTCATCCTTATAGTGATGGCAATGGGAGAACGGCAAGACTTTTGATGAATTATTTGCTTCTCACCGCTGGATATCCATGGGTTACTATCCGTGTGAATAATCAAGTTAAATATTTTGAGGTTTTGAGGAAAGGTCAATTGGACGGCAATATTTTGGCTTTTGGAGATTTTATTGTTGAGATTCTTGAATCTTGATATTAAATTGTTAAATGAGTGAAATCCAAAATAGTGCTCATTTGGCGATTACTCAACAGCTTAGAACTCCTGTGAGGATATATCGGAGGTTTAAAATTAAAAAATTGAAAGTTCTCATGGTAAACAAACTATATTATCCCGTAATTGGAGGAGTTGAAAATCATGTTCGGGATTTGGCGAATGGATTATTTTCCCAAATTGACGTGAAAGTGCTGGTTGCCAATACTTCTTTTCAAACGGTTGAGGAGAAAATAGACGGTGTAGAAGTTCATAAGGTAGCAAACCTCGGCACTTTTAAATCTACTCCTCTTGCGCCAACTTTTCCATGTTGGTTAAGAAAACTTAAAAGCGATATTTACCACTTCCATTTCCCATATCCCTTTGGAGAATTTTCATATTTACTTGCGAAACCGTCCGGGAAATTGGTGATTACATATCACAGCGATATTATTCGGCAGAAATTTTTGCTCTCTCTTTACAATCCTTTTTTAAGGGCATTTTTGAAGAGGGCAGATAAGATTTTAGTTTCTTCTCCAAACATGATTGAACACTCCCCATTTTTAAATAGAGTTAAAGAGAAGTGTGTGGTTGTCCCTTTTGGGATTGATACTGAAAGATTTGAGTTTACAGAAGAGGTTTCAAACAAGGCGGGGGATATTAGAAATCGTTATGGTGACAGGATTGTGCTTTTTGTTGGCAGATTAATCTATTATAAGGGTGTCGAATATCTTGTAAGAGCGATGAAGGCGGTAGATGGCCAGCTTCTTCTCGTTGGGGAAGGGCCGTTGAAGGATGATTTAAAGGAGCTCGCTCTCAGTTTGGGCATAGAAGATAGAGTGCATCTTATTGGAGAAGTTACAGACGATGCTTTGCCTGCTTACTACCATGCCTGCGATGTTTTTGTTCTTCCATCGGTGGCCAGAAGCGAGGCCTTTGGTTTGGTTCAGCTTGAGGCCCACGCTTGCGGAAAGCCAGTGGTGAGCACCAATTTAACAACCGGGGTTCCTTATGCCAACCTGGATGGGGTAACAGGTATTATCGTTCCTCCATGTTCAACGGAGGCACTTTTCGGGGCTATAAATAAGCTTTTGGATGATGAGGTTCTTAGGAAAAAGTACGGGATGAACGGCAAAGAAAGAGTGCGTAAGGAATTTACCAAGGAATTGATGGCAGAACGGATTTTGAAAATTTACGAGGAACTGTTGGTTTAGAGAATATAAAAGTTGCAAACTCTACTTGGCAAAAAATTGCAAAAATTGTAAGGTTGACTTGATATTTTTTTGTTATTGTGATGAACAATTTTTCTCCTCGTCATCGCGAGGGAGTGTAAGCGACCGAAGCAATCTCAAGATTGCCACGCCCCATAGAACGGGGGTTCACAGTACTTACCATGTCTACCGGCAGGCATGGCTGGCAGACAATGACAAGAGAAAAAACAAGGGGATTTTCATTAGAGGGAGAACTTACCTACCTGAACAAAAAAGAGCAAGCCAATTAAGGAGTGATTGTTAGAGTGACCAGATTATCAAAGACAAGATGGTTAATAATTTCGCTAATTATGGACGCTGTCCTTATTAATTTTGGCATCATTCTGTCATTTCTTTTGCGTTTTGGTGGCAAACTTCCCATTTTTAACTTTCAGGCATATACGAATCTTGCTATCTTTATAACCTTGGTTCATTTAGGGGCCTTTTACATATATGATCTTTATGACCCGGAAAAAATTCAAAGTGGCTGGGATGTATTCTTTGCGGTTATTAAGGCAGTTTCTCTAAGTATTTTGGTTGTTATGTCTATCACCTTTTTCTTAAGATTTTTCTCTTTTCCTCGAACGGTTTTTGCCATTTCATGGGCCTTGCTCATTTTGATAATTGGTGGCTGGCGCATACTAGCTTTGGATGTTCTTAAAATAAGATGGCCAACTCAACGGATTTTAATTGTTGGGACGGGCGAGATTGCCACACAGCTTTTGAAAGAGCTAAAAGAGCGTGCCCAATGGGGCTATGAGGTGGTGGGACTAGTAGAGAGAAACGCCGGAAGAATGGGTGAAAAAATCCAGGGCATCCCCATTGTGGGGAGAGTAAGTGATGTCATCAAGGTGGTCAGAGAGCTCGATATCGATAGAGTTATAATTACATCTCCAATTAGACACAGAGAATTGCTTGAGGAGTTTGCGAAGTCCGATGAAACCGGTATAAAAGTTGAGGCAATCCCCGAGTTATATGAGATATTTATCGGGAAAGTTGATTACTCTCTGGTAAATGATATTCCTTTAATCAAACTTACGAAAGACCCTGTGCCTCAATGGGTCTTTGTTTTAAAACGAATCATCGATATCTTGTTAGCGGCTTTTCTTGGTATTTTATCTTTGCCCATGATGCTTATATCCTCAATTTTAATTAAACTTACTTCAAAGGGCCCCATTTTTTATAAACAGGTTAGGGTTGGTGAAGGAGAAAGACCTTTTAATTTGTATAAGTTTCGCACGATGTTCGTTGGGGCTGAAGAAGAAAGTGGGCCGGTTTTGGCAATCGAAGATGATCCCAGAATAACCTTTATAGGAAAATTTTTGCGCAAATCTCGGATAGATGAGTTGCCTCAACTCTGGAATATTTTAAAAGGAGATATGAGTTTTGTCGGCCCCAGGCCCGAGCGTCCTTACTTTGTCAAGAAGCATAAAGAAAGCATTCCTGGCTACGGGGAGCGTTTTAAGATTAAACCTGGGGCAACTGGGCTTGCGCAGGTCAGCGGCTCTTATGTAACAACTTCGGAAAATAAGTTGAAGTATGATTTAATCTATGTTTACCATCAGTCACTCTTTGTGGACCTGAAGATATTACTTCAAACCATAAAAGTTGTGCTTACAGGAAAGGGAGCGAGGTAGACTTTGGCAAATGCCTGCCCGCCTCTGGCGAGGCGGATGGCGGATGGCAGATGGCAGATAGAAAGTTGAGAGGGTAAAGAGAAGTTAAGTGGTAATTGGTGGAAATTAAATAGAAATTAGGCGGTAATTAAGTTGTAATTAAATGGAAACGGGGAAGAGATTATGTGGAGATTAAATAGAAATTAAGAGGTAATTGGTGGAAATTAAGTGGAGATTATGTGGAAATTGGGAAGAGATTATGTGGAGATTAAATAGAGATTAAGTAGAAATTAGGTGGTAATTGGTGGAGATTAAGTGGTAATTACCATAAATTACAATGAATTACTATTAGTCTCAATGAATTACCATAAATTACAATTGTTTTACAGCAAATCTCAATAAGTTTCTATAAATTACAATTAATTTCAATGAATTACCATAAATTACTATTAGTCTCAACAGAGCAATAAATGGAGATTAAAAGTTTTGAGGATTTGGAAGTTTGGAGGCGAGCCAAAGAGTTGGTTGTAAGAACTTATGAGCTTGCACCGCTTTTTCCGAAAGATGAAACATTTGGCATTATCTCTCAGGTTAAAAGAGCATCATTGTCTGTGCCAGCAAACATAGCAGAAGGATTTGGAAGGTTCCATTATCTTGACAAAGCTAAGTTTTATCTTAATGCACGAGGCTCATTGTTTGAGTTGAAGAGTCATATATTAATCGCAACTGATTTAAAATTTATAGATGAAACGATCACCGAGCAATTAATTCAGGATATTGATCGACTCGGGGTAAAAATAAATAATCTTATTGCTACAACTCGGGGAAGAGCATCAAAGAAGCAATCTTCATGAATATCTATAAATTACAATTAATTTCAATGAATTACAACAAATTACTATTAGTTTCAACGAAGCAATCTAGAGACTGCCACGCTCCATAGAACGGGAGCCGTCGTCCGCATCGGGGGCAGCCAATAATAAGAAAAGGCATTTTTAGATGAGAAAAGTGGAAATCGAGCAAACTAGTGAACCAACAAGTCAATTGTCCAGCCAATCCTATGTAATCTCAGGGTCTCTAATTAGCTATATTCTTATAGCCGTGGCTTTTATCCAGCCCGTTCTTGTTTGCCCATGGACTTATGATTTTTACAACTTACCCAAAATAATTTTTCTTCACACAGCCACTTTAATAATGCTTTCAATTTGGTTTTATGAAATAGCTCGAGATGGTTATTTTGTATATCGTCGTACCTCTATGGATTTGCCGCTTTTCTTATTTGCTTTAGCGATTATTTTTAGCACAATTTTTTCTGTCAATCCTTTAATCAGTATTTTTGGCCAATATAGAAGATTTGAGGGATTACCTACCCTTTTAAATTATATAATTCTTTTCTATTTGGCTTTTTATTTTATTAAGAAAGAGAAACAAATTAAATATTTAGCAATGGCTCTAGTTGCGGCATCTCTTTTGATTTCAGTTTATGGAATTGCTCAATATTTTGGCTATGAATTTCTTGGGGTGGCCTCTCTGCCATTTGGAGGTAGAATTTTTTCTTCTTTGGGAAACCCTGTTTTTCTGGCCGCTTTTTTGGCTATGAGTGTTCCGATTACTATCGTGTTTTTTTCATATGCCAAAAACATCTGGTTGTATCTGTTTTTAACAGGTACTCTCCTTATTGAGATGGTTTGTTTATTTTTTACATACTCTCGTGGCGGTTGGCTGGGTTTTTTAGCCGGGATGGTTTTTTTGGTCATTTTTTTCGGTAAGCGTTTCTTGCAAAAACGCAGAGTATTTATTGTACTTGTATGCCTCTCTTTGATGGCTGTTTTGATGAGTACTTTTTTCCTTGGCTCTCTTAAAGAAAATATTTCCTCCTCAGAGTTTTCCAGAATTGCATCGAGTTTTGCGCTTAAAGAAGGAACCGTTGGGACCAGGTTGAGTATCTGGGGCAGCACCGTAAAGATGATTGCAGATAGACCCATTCTTGGGTATGGCCCTGAACTTTTCCGCACAATTTTTCCTCAATACCGCTCTCTTGATTTTATAAGAATTGAAGGTGAAAAAACGATGCCCGACAGAGCCCACAACGATTTTTTACATATGGCTGCAGGCACAGGACTCTTGGGTCTTGCTTTTTACCTCTGGACATTAATCGCCTTTTTTCTATCTACTAAAATCCTGCTTAAAAAGATTCGTGGCTCAGATGCTTATCCTCTTTTCGTCGGACTCTTAGCAGCTTGTGTTGCTTATATTGTTCAGATTCAATTTGAGCCAAGCATGGTTGGGGTTGCGCCACTTTTTTGGTTGTTTATGGGAGGCGCTATGGCTATGGGCAATTTTGCCGGTTTTAGAGTTTGGGGCACTAAAAGGTTTAAACCCCCATCCTCGCCCACGTTTAGGAAATTCATAATAATGTTGTTTGGAGTTGTTTTAATTGTTGTTTTAAGCATTAGTTTTTATTTAGGGACAATTATTACTGCTGATATCCACCTTTATAATGGAGGAAAGCTGAAAATCTTGGGTCAGATAAATGGTTCTATTGATGGGTTTGAAAAAGCTGTTGCCTTGAACCCTTATTATAATACTTACAGATTTTGCTTAGGAAGTGCTTATCTTCGCAAAGCGGTAGTTACGGGTAGTTCGTTCTGGCTCGACAAAGCTATCTCTGTATATGATGATGCTCTGGCACTTAACGAACTGGACGAGGACATCTATTTTAATTTGGGAAACACTCTTTCTTACTATGGTTCTACATGGCATAAAGAGGAAAAATTGGTGCTAGCTGAGGTGGCATACAAAAAGGCAATCGAGATAGATGAGTACTTTTCCGCTGCCCACCAGCGGTTGGGAGCTCTTTATCGAGCAAAGGGTTTATATGATGATGCAATCTTTGAAGAAAATAAAGCTATATTTACGAATCCCGGTGACTTTTTCGCCCATTATGAGCTGGGTATGGCATATGAAGGCAAAGGGGAAATTCAAAAGGCGATTGAGTCATATGAAAAAGTGCTTGAAATCGAGCCGAACTTTAAAAAAGCCAAAGAAAAACTCGAGCTGCTCATGGGAGAAGATTAAAGCGACTTGCCCTCCGAGTTTTTTGTGAAATTTATCTCAAAAAAGAAGGAAAACTAATTTTTGTCTGGAATAATATTTTAATTGCATTTTAAATACGTCAACTACCCCTTCCTAAAGGAAGGAGCTTGTAACTAATGGCCAGAGGCCATTGCTACGATAGGTTGGTTGACATCAACCCTATCTGGTGAGCTTGTAGCATCCAGATAATTTTGCCGAATATTTCGACTTGCATTAAGGTCGGCGTTTAAGGAGAAACCACAATGTTTGCACTTAAAAACAGATTGAGATTGACGATTGGAACGAGAGACATACCCGCAAACGCTACATTTTTGCGAAGTATAGCGAGCGTCAACATATTCAACCTTCATTCCTTTAGCTTCTGCTTTGTAGGTGAGAAATTGCTCGAATTGATAGAAACTCCACTTATGCAAATCTTTGCGTTGTTTTTTACGAAGTCTCGCAGTTTGTCTAATTCCGGTCAATTTCTCAATAGAAATTACTGTTCCTTCATCAAAAGAGTTCACAATTTGTTTAGTAGTCACGTGATTAACATCTCTGCGAAAACGGTTCTCCTTCTTAGAAATTTTACGAAGGTGTCTTTTGGCAGATTTTGTTCCGCAAGATTGCAAAGCGCTTCTCAGTTTCTCATAATGCTTAGAGACTTTTTTGATTTGGCCGTCCCCAAAAAATTGATTTTCAGAGGTAACAGCGATCTTTTTTATCCCTCTGTCGATGCCGACAACTTTACCGGTAAGTTCAGCGTCGGCAATCTCTTTAGACAAAACTATGCTCAAGAAAACCTTGTTCTTTCTCAAAAACAAGTCGGCAGAACATCGTTTCCAATTAAGGTATTGCTTGAAATACTCAGGGACAGAAATAGGAATTTTCTTTCTGCCATCAATGGTAAGGATAGAAATTTCATTTCTGTTAAACCAAACATTATAGCTTCTGGCGTCAAGCCTAATAGAAGTCTGTTTAGCTTTTGGACACGTTTCCTTTTGTTTCTTTCTCGATTTTGCCTTAACGGACTTAAGAGCTTCTGTGGCTTTCATTCTGGCAGAGACAGCAAGTTGAGAAGGGAGATATTTTCGAGTCTCTTGATAGGTTTTGTGATGCAGGGACACCCCATTGGAGTCTCCATCCTGCCAGCCTATATTACAAACATAATTAAAAGCATTAGTGTAAGACTCAGTAGTAGGTTTAATAGCTTCTATCGGAATATCAAGTTTAAGTTTGATGGTTCTTGTAAGTTTCATATTCATATAATAACATATTACCTACAAAGTATCATCGGCCATAGGCTGATGGACCTCTGGCCCAAATCTTTAGAAAGGAGAGGGCAATTCCTCCGTCACATGAATGAGGCGGTATCCTTGCCCAAAAATTGATGAAGTAAGTGAAATATTTATCAAAATTTCCTTGCATTCATGTAGTGTTTTTGGCTATATTGTTTACAATAATAAAAGATTTTCTATCTTGAGCGTGAATTTTTTAGATTTTGGTTAAGTGTTTGTTGAGTAAGGGGGCTCAAGAGGAATATACCCCTGGTTTTTTAGGTTTTTACCGCAAATCCTAATTGCAAGGAGGTGTGAGTTTGAAAAAGATTTCTTTTTTTAGTGGCTTATTTTTCTCTTTATTATTGTTGTTTATGTTTTTTATTTTTTGTGGAACGGCATTTGCTCAAGTATCCTCATATTATGGTGGGATAACTCCTTCTCAAGGTTGTATGGTTTGCCATGCCGATAACGAGCTGGAGGCGAACGGAAAAAGTCTCTATATAGACGAGGGGGCTTATAAAGAATCTGTTCATAAAAATGTTCTTTGTTCCGAGTGCCACATTGGATTTTTTATTAATCTGCCACACCCAGACACTAAAGGTGATCCGCTGAGAGTGGCCTCTTTGATTTGCAAAGATTGTCACAAAGATGTGTATGACGAATATAAGAATAGTGCACATGGTAAGGCTGCCCTTATGGGTAAGGCCGATTCAGCTTCTTGTGCTGATTGTCATGGATCTCACTACATTAAAAGTTTAAAAAACGAGGAGACAAAGGAAGAACTTTGGGCAAACGCGGAAGAGGTTTGCGGGAGTTGCCACGAGGATTACTGGGAAAGTTATAGTGACTACTATCACGGGCAGCCCTATAAAGTAGGTTTTAGGAAAGCTCCTACTTGTTGGGAATGTCATGATTATCATAATATCCTTCCGGAAGATAATCCAAATTCCTTAATTTCCGATGCAAATCTCTACAAAACATGTGGTAATTGTCACCCGGGCTCCACTAAGGAATTTGCCGATGGGTACGGGCCTTCGATTCATGGCTTGCAAAAAGGTTTCGAGGAAAATATCGTTTTAAAATGGCTACGGGGGCTGTTCTCTTGGTTCCCTTGGTAGGAGTGAATAGGTTTTAGCAAAGGAGGTGCGATTGCAATAAGAAAAATAAGGCGTAGCAAGATAGCCCTATATTTAGTTTGCTTAGTTATCGCTCTCTTGGTTAGCGGCGGAATGTTTTATGCTTTTGCAGAGGGAGAAGCTGGTGACGATGAGGGTAAAGTGACCATGAGCGAATGCTCACAGTGTCACGGGGAGTTAGATCAGCCAATCAAGTGGGAAGAGAAATTCGGACTGATTTTTAACCACCCGGTGCATTTGGACAGAGGCTATAAATGTGATTTTTGTCATAAAGCCCCCGTTCATGAACAGAATAAGACAAATCGTGTTCCAATGGACTTATGTTATTATTGTCATGGATTAGCTCATGGCGAACAAGGAGAAATGGCTCCTCCGGAATGTGGTGTCTGTCATCCTCCGGGATTTGATTTAAAACCTGCTTATCACAAAAGAGAGGGTTTTTTCCCTGGAGAACATATAAAGAAAGCAAGAGAAGATATTACCCACTGTTACACTTGTCATGCTCAACCTTTCTGCGCGGATTGTCATACCGCAAAGAAGGCAATACCGCAAGACCATAACTTGGCTAACTGGGGCACAACACATGGTGAAATAAGAGGATTTGAACTTGAAAATTGTGACATATGTCATGCTTATGAATTTTGTGCTGAATGTCATAAAACTCCAATGCCTCACTCGGTTTTTTATATGAGTGAGCATAGGCCGGACGCAAAAACAGATGGCACGGATTGTGCAGTTTGCCATAAAGGACAATTTTGCTCTGATTGTCACCATGTGAAGAACGTCTCTATTACAATGGAAAACTGTGGAAGCTGTCACAGTGAACTCAAGACGGGCGTTTATACTTCTCCGTCATTTATCTTCACGCATGAGCCACACTTTGAGAAGAAGTTTGCTTGCAATGAGTGTCATAAAGGCAAGGATGCTACTGAGGTTCAAGAGTGGCCGATGCACTCTTGTTATAGCGAAGAGTGCCATGGGATGGAGAAAGCTCCAGGCACAGGAAAATGTGAGGCATGCCATCCGGTAGAGTTTAACCTGGTTCCAAGTAAGGGTTCTATCTATGGCGACCACATGGCTTCGAACTTCCTGGTACGAAATCATGCTGATTTGGCCACGAAAGATATAAATAAGTGCCAGATTTGTCACCTTCAGAGCTTCTGCGCTGATTGTCACGGAATGGAGATACCTCACCCCGCCGACTTCAAGGTAGGGGAGCATAAAACTGAGGCCAAAAACCTGAAAGCGAAATGTGACTACTGTCATCCAAAGCGGACATTCTGTGAAGATTGTCACCATGAGGGTTATAAAGCTGAGTGGGGTCCATTCGAAGGAATAGGCCATCCGCCTCTCGTGAAAGAAGTTGGAGCACAAGCGTGCTTCGAGTGTCACGGACCTACTTATTGTGCTTACTGTCATGTAAGAGGAGTTCCGTATCCGGACATTACGGGTCCCAAATCGTGATGCGAATGAAGAGGCATGTTGGGGCTTACCGTGCTTGCCGCCGTGCCTGTCGGCAGAGACAGGGCAGGCAGGTTTGCAGGTAGGTCAGAAGATAGGATAAAAGGGTGAGCATGTTCTCTGAGCAAGGGGGACATGCTCCTCTTATATATTAAAAAGTAAAATTATTCACAAAATTGTACAAAAAAGGGGTGAAGCTGATTGTTTAATATCCCTAACAGTACCAAGAAGTATCTTTTATTAAGTGTTATTCTTTTGGTTTTAATCGGACTTCTCTTTGTTGTTGTAGGGTGTGAGCAAGTGAAGACTGAAGAAGAAAAAACAACAGAAGGAGAAACAGCGACATCTACCACATCCGCTGAAACCGAAGCAAAAGCAGATTTAACGGGTGGTCTTCCCGAGATGGAAGAAGGGTTTAATTGCACCTATTGTCATGGCAGTATAGATTATGGTCGGGTGCGTGAGAAATTATTTGACAGAAATATGTTGACCTTTACCCACGTGCCGCACATAAATATCGGAACAAAATGTTCGCGCTGTCATGAACTTCCCGTGCACGAACCAGAAAAGGTTAATAGGCCACCAATGGACATCTGTTATGGTTCTGATTGTCATGGACTGGAAGCAGCGAAGGTTTCGGGCAAGTGTGCTCTTTGTCACCCTCCTGTTTTTGGATTAAGACCGGGGACCGGGTCGGAATATGGAGATCACTTTGCTTCCAATTTCTTGCCGCCGAAGCACGCGGACCTTGCCTTAGCAGAAGAGGGAGAAAATTGCGACATATGTCATAAGACGCAATTTTGTATGGACTGTCACAAGATGGAAATGCCTCATCTGGATACTTTTATAAGTGGAGAGCATGGAACTAGGGCAACAACTGATCGGAAGAACGACCGAGATTCGTGCAAACTATGTCATCCGAACTACGATTTCTGCGAGACGTGTCATCATCAAGGATGGACGCCTGCGATGGGTGATTGGACGCTTAAAGGCCATCCGATTATTGCAAAACAGAAGGGCGCTGAAGGATGCTTTGAATGTCATGGGCCTTCATATGCACCTTTCTGTGCGGATTGTCACGTAAGGATGTTTAGGTAAGCTCTAAAAAGGCATGCCCCGTACCCGCAGTGTTTCTGCGGGGCATGCCTTTTTTTAATCTATCGTTGAGAATAATACGAGGTTTTAATGAAGAAAAAAAAGATGGTTCCAGCAGTTACAATTACAAGATTGCCTGTTTATTTACGTTATCTCAATGAGCTAGCCCGAAAAGGCATTCCTGTTATCTCTTCTCATGATTTAGCTGAATTGGCGGGGGGGAATGGGCCGCAACTTAGAAAAGACCTTTCATTCCTGGGTGAGCTCGGGACAAGAGGTGTCGGGTACGATGTTAAAGAGTTGGCTCATCAAATATCAAAATTTATGGGCTTAGATAGAGAACAGTCGGTTGCCATTATAGGTGCCGGAAAGCTTGGAACAGCTTTACTTCGTTATAAAGGTTTTGCTGAAAAAGGATTTAAGATACGCGCGATACTTGATACTGATTTACAAAAAGTGGGCAAGAAGATTAATGACCTATTAATAAATGATGTTGAAAATCTAGAAAGGGTTATCAAAGAGGAAAAGATTGAAATTTGTATAATAACTACGCCAGCTTCAGAAGCTCAAAAAGTGGCGGATAGGATTGTTTCCTGTGGAATAAGCACCATATTAAACTTCGCACCCGTTTCATTAAAAGTGTCAGATGAAATTGTTGTACGTCAAATAGATTTGTCGGTGGAGTTACAAATATTGTCGTTTTATAAAACACTAACCGGTTAAGTTATTTGAAAAATCTTTTAAAAACCCTCTCTATATTTTAATGTTTTCTTCTCTAAGTTCCGATTACTATAAATAGTTAAGCGGTTTCGTCAAATTGAAGATTGCCGTGTCTGCGGGCAAGCGGGAAAATAATCAGAACAAATTTGCATTTCCTGGTACAGGAGCTGCGCTTGCACTTTACAATTTTCATTTTCCAATGGAGCCGTAGGCGACATGGATAGCCGATGGTTGATGGCAGATGGTTTATGGTTTGAGCTTCGACTATTGAGTGACTCTATTATTGATGGAAGAACGGGCTATCAGCTATCAAGTGACCCGCCACTGGCGGGGAGCGAGCTATTAGCTAGGTGGTAGATGGCTGGGAGCTGATAGTTGACTAGCTTTACACTATGGAGTTATTCTGCTAATCTTTTCATAGAATTTTGCAAAGTAAAAGAGAGGGGAAGATGGTTGATTTAAAAGAAGATATTGGAGCGAAACATACTAAGGATTCTAGCAACTGGTTGTTTTGGGTTGTGATAGTCTTGGTTGTGTTAATACTTATCTTCAGCGGTCTTATTGTTAAGTCAGCTTTTTTTAAAGCAGAAGTTCCTCGAACTTCTGTTGAGCGAGATCTTCTCATGTATAGAAGCCAGGTTGAGGGCAACCCTGATGACCCCGTTGCTCATGTAAATCTTGGTCAGACTTACTTTGAAATTGGCCAAGAGGATAAAGCAGTAAAAGAATTCGAGAAAGCCATCTCATTAGATTTGAAATATGCTGAGCCACATTACTTCCTCGCTGTTATTTATGAGAGAAGGGGCGAGATGAGTAAAGCGGTTGATGAATTGAAAAAAACAATAGAATTAAGTCCAAGCCACGACTTTGCTTGTTTTTTGTTGGGACAAATTTATCTAGAGCAAGAGGAGTATGAAAAAGCTATAGAGATTTTACAGAAGTGCATCGAGTTGAACCCCGTATCTGCAAGTGCGCATTATAGCCTCGGTTTGGCTTATGAAAAAACCGGTGAGAACGATTTAGCTATCAGCGAATATGAAGAAACATTAAGGTATGTTCCGGATTATGATGACGCGAAGGAAGCGTTAGAACGTTTGACCACCCCTTAATTCGATTATTTAGGAGAAAGTAACTCTTGAAAGGTCAAAGAAGAGAGAAAGATGAACAATTAGGGGGCAAAGGGCAAAAATCTGGATTCCGGGGATGGCTTGTTCATTCCAGAGTTTGGCTTATTCCACTTCTTGTAACCGCCCTTCTCGGTTCTTTAGTTTTTATACTCCCATATTTACAAAAATATGAGCCCAGGCTTCGCCAAATTGTTCCGTCTTATCAATGTCTTTTGTGCCACAAGAAGGAAAGCGGCGCTTTTTCGCATCATCCATACGATAAAGTCCACTGCACCAGTTGTCATACTCCTCATGAAAAAGGAGAAAAGTCGGAGCTAATAGCTCCCATAAAGACGCTCTGTCTCTCTTGCCATCCGGGTATCGGGAAAGACATCACTCGACATTTTGTACATGACCCGGTAGGAAAAGGTTTTTGTCTCGATTGTCATTTACCTCATGTCTCTTCTGATTATGCCTTATTGAAAGACAAGCCCGAGAACCTCTGTTTTTACTGCCACCGGTTTGCGGAAGAGCTGGCTATGAAAGATCTCCATCAACCTTTTGAGGCAGGGCTTTGCTTGAGCTGCCATGTGGCACATGGCTCAGATTATGATAAAGGTCTCATCAAAAACCAGAGGATCCTTTGTGTGGTCTGCCATCCCGATGTTGGAAAGAAGATACAGAACCCTTCTGTTCATCCTCCTATTGAGAATGATAGATGTACCGACTGCCACGGATACCATGCAACCGATTACCCCGTGCAACTTTGGGCAGAAAAACTTGATTTTTGTTTCTTGTGCCATGAAGATATTGAAGTTTTATTCGAAAAGGCGTCAACACATCCCATGACGGAGAAATTTTACTGTGTAAACTGTCATGACCCTCATGGCGCACCCTACGATAAGTTGCTACCCGAAAAAGGCAATGTTCTCTGTTTCTTATGTCATGAGCACATAAACGAATATTATTCTGGATGTGCCCACGATTATTTACAATGGGTTGCTCCTGAAGGTTCATGTTTAAATTGTCACTTTGTCCATGGCTCAGATTACTCCCCATTACTTGTTAAGGAGGCGGTGGCTTTGTGTAAGACATGCCACGTTTTGGAGCCAAAACACAGGATTGACCATCCCTATGGTGAGCCATATATAGATGAGCTTACGGGTGGGACTTTAACCTGTTCAAGCTCATGTCACGACCCACATGACACACCATATCCGGCAATGGTGACAGGAGAGAAAGACGGTTTTTGTTTGCTCTGCCATCAAGTGGAGGAG
Source organism: Actinomycetes bacterium (assembly GCA_030614255.1). GTDB lineage: Bacteria > Actinomycetota > Aquicultoria > UBA3085 > Oleimmundimicrobiaceae > JAUSCH01. The sequence goes on along the minus strand of JAUWKI010000013.1, from coordinate 15,662 downwards.
TTGCCATAAGATAGTCGTCAGCCTCCAGCCTCTAGTAAAACTTAAAAGTAGAGGGTAATGGAGAAAGATAAATTGAAAATTGAAAAGTTAAAAGTGAAGATGGCTGATGCTTGTCCGTCGCTGGCGGAGCAAATAGCAGATGGCAGATAGCAGATAGCAAATGGCTTATGGCTGATAGAAAGTTGAGAGGGTAAAGGAAAAAACCAACAAACTCCCAACTCTCGACTAAAAGACTACCGACTGATGGGCAGATGGTTGATGCTTGCCCGTCGCTGGCGGGGCAAATAGCAGATGGCAGAATCCTCCTTACGCTCCCCTCCCTTGATGGGAGGGGTTAGGCTTGTCCGCCTCTGGTGGGGGAGGGTGAAATAATTGTATAGCTTATAGTTTGAACTATCAGCCATTGAGTGACTCCATTGTTGATGGAGGAACGGGCTATCAGCTATCGAGTGAGTGGGAGCGAACGAGCCATCAGCTAGGTGGCTGAAAGTGATATTCATTGCAAACTCACTTTTGGTCGTGCTATATTTATAAAGTTAATTTTCTGGAGGTAGTGGACGAGTGAGAAGAAAAACCTTTTTAAAGATAGTTTTAGTTATTTTGATTATATTACTTATAGGGTTGGTCTATCTTTTTTGGGTATTGTCACAGCCGCCTGAAGCCAGGGGGCCGGTTAAGGTCGGAGGGCTTACCCACCTCTTTTCCATATATGGTTACGGGCCGAAACCTGAAGATCAGCTCTTAAAGCCCCACGGAATAACGGTTGATAAAGATAAAAATATATACGTAACGGACTCTGGCCATGGTCGAGTATTGGTCTTTGATGAAAATGGAGAATTTCTTCTCAAGTTTGGCAAGAAGGGCGAAAAAAAGGGTGAAATGCAGGGTCCGTTGGGAATTGCCGTAAGTGATGACGGGCATATATACGTATGCGATCGGATTCTGAGCAAAATTATGATTTTTGACGCGCGCGGCAAACTTATAAAAGAGATTAAGGAAATGATGCCGCTCATTCCCTATATTGCTGATGGGAAACTCTATGTTACAACCTATGGACATGTTACCATATTTGATTTGGATGGAAATCTCATTCAAAGGTGGGGACAGAGAGGCAAAGAAGAGGGAAATTTCGATTTCCCCAACGGGATAGCTGTGGATGATGAAGGAAATGTTTATATATCTGATGGCAACAATATGCGCTTACAGGCCTTGGATAAGGATGGCGAGGTCCTATGGGTTGTGGGTTCTCCTCTAAAAAGCATGTATGAAAGAAATAGGCGATTTCAGCTTCCCATGGGGTTAGCGATTGATGAAGACAACTATTTGTATCTTGTGGATTCTTTTGATGATTCAATCAGAATATTTAATTCAAAAGGCAAAGAAATTGAAAAAGTCGGCGAACGCGGCAAATTAGATGGGCAACTTAACTGGTCAACAGGTATAGCTTATATGGGAAATGACGTTTTTGCCATAGCTGATAAGTACAATAATCGCGCGCAAGTGGTCAGGATTACTGTTAAAGAAGAGTGATTTAGGCAAAAGCTACACAAATGAGTGATTTGAGCTAAAAGTTACATAAATTGTTGACAAACTCAAGTTTTTTTCTAAAATGACGATAAATAGAGTAGAAAGCGCTGGGTCTAGTAGAACAAAAGGGGCTTGGTGTTTATTTAAGTAAATTTTGAATATAGAGCCAGGTATGGTAATATAACTTTAGGTTAGTTTGGCTTATAATTTTAATAAAAATTTTAGATTTAAATAATTATATCTAAGTCCAGCGAGGAGGTGAAAGAAGATGAAGAGAGCAATTATTCTGGTTTTAGCTGCTGTGTTCGTCTTGAGTATGACCACTTTTGCTTTTGGTTATGGCTATGACACAAGCGGAACCACTACCATTGGTGGTAATACGTATTATATAAGCGGTGAAGTTACAGACCCGCACGGTGGATACGCTGCCAGCACGGATAAATGTAAAGTCTGTCACGCGATTCACCAAGCAACTGGAACCTATGTTTTGCTACGTTCGGGGGCAACTAATGCTCTTTCCGCATGCGAGGCGTGTCATGTCGCCGGCGCTCCGCTCACTCAGCTTGCTGTCTACGGAGGTAGCAGTGCTAACTATGATGAAACACCTGGAAGTTATGACGCGGCGGCTGATCTAGGCGACAGGAGACATACCCTTTGGTCGGCTGGAAATATTCCCATCCCTGACTCGACTATTACAACTTACACCACCGGTGGATTTACCTGCAGTCACTGTCACAGCGTCCACGGAGCAAACTGTTATAACAACTGTATCGTAAAACTTGATGGAAATGGTGATGGTAACGTGCAGCTTAAAGATGGTAGCACGGTGGCTATTGCAACTTTTATAGCGGATCCGACGAGTTACCCCAGGGCTTACCAAAACAACACTGAGACCCAGAATCAGTTCTGTGCCGATTGTCATAATCTAAACTTCTACACCACGACGGGTCAAGGAACTCACGTGATGACAGATACGACGACGACAATGTATTCTGGCGTATCTCAGATTACAGTGCAGACCGCTTGGGAAAGTTCTCGAAACTGCCGCAGATGTCACAGAGGTGGTCTAAGCGGTGGAGCTGTTCCAACTGATTACACTAGCGGTGGCACATTTGATACGTATGTGACAACTTATAGCACTGATGGAGGCCCAGTTACCGCTGATGCTTGGAATGAGTCATTCCCACACTTGACTCCTGGCAAATACTTCTTGAAAGATACTTATACCGGCACTGGTCTTGATAGTGTCTGTTTGGATTGTCACAAGTCTGGTAGCGATGGTGTTGGCTTGACCTACTAAATCGTCAGACCAGTAAGTACCTGGAAAACAGTCCATCAAAAAAGTGCCCCGTTTCGGGGGCACTTTTTTTAGTACTCTAAAATTTTTTTGTGGGCGGGCAACAACTCCGGATTGCCTGCCTGCCGGCCTGCCTGCCGGTAGGCACGGTAGGCACGGTAGGCACGGTAGAACCCCCCCCGATAAATCGGGGCTCAAACAGCTTCGGTCGAAACCCCGCCTCGTCGATTGCTCGTTAGCGCTCTCATATGTTTACCCGCCTCCCCGCCTGCCTACGTCTATTATGCCGTTAGGCATTGGCGCGGGCAGGTGGAGGGTCGCCTACGAGCAATCCACCTGGGTTTTGAAAACCAAAATTAATAAAAGTTTTTTGTTTTTCCCGGAGACTGGTGTCTGGTAGCTGGAGTCTGTATTTAAATGATATGGTTTGTAGGTTCGTCATTGCGGGCTTAATGACCAAAAATGTGGCCTCTTTCATCACCTCGGACGTAAATAAAAATACCAATTAAAATAATTCTCACGTTTTGATGGCGAAAGTCCACGATGTTGTCTGTAATGTCCTTTAAGCCTTGAGAAGTATCCTTTCAACACTTGATGTTCTCCGTAATACAGGCATCGTTTTTTACCATCTTCTCCATCCTTACCCTATCGAAAGTTAAAACGTTTTAACTATTACCTTAACAAATCCTGACTCCAACTGGTAATATGTTATGTTCTTAGGCCACATTCTTGACTATTATGCCCATTGCGAGGGAGTGTAACGACCGAAGCAATCTTGAGATCACCACGGGCTAAAGCCCTCGTGATGACGAGAAGATGAAAATTCAATGGAGCGAATCGGCTGAAGTCTTGATGTGAGAAATAACTACATTTCTTTTCCAGAGCGATGAGATATAATAAACATCAAATTTGATAAGGATAATCAAAGGAGATTAATCTTGGAAGATGTTAATGTAAATGATGATGTAAAGCTTGCGCAACGGAATAAGGCGATTTTTTCGATAGAAGATGCCCAATTCTACCTAATGGCATTGTTTGTTTTTATTAGTCCTCTCGCGTGGAGCAACTTGCTGGTTAACGGCTATTACTTTACTAAATTGTTACTTTTGAATTGGACAGCCATTATTCTTGTTGCCCTGTTTCTCGTTAGACTGATTGCGGGCAGAGGTGTTTTAAGGCGAACTTATCTCGATATCCCCATAATTTTATTCGCGGTTTTGTTTCTCATTTCCGCACTAAACTCGGTTCATCTTCCAACGAGCATGTTTGGGCGTTATAACTATGGAGAGGGAATCACCATCTTTGCAAGTTACTTGGTTCTATTCTTTGCGGCGGTCAACACCAACTGGACACCGAAACGAATAAGGTTTATAAGCGGCGCCTTCATTTTATCTGCCCTTCTGGTATCTCTTCTTGGAGTGGTCGAGTTCTTTGGGTACGGCAAGTTTTCTGGAGGAGCTTTGGGCTCGTTCGGCGGTCGCATAAGCTCAACCCTTGGAAATCCCGTATTTCTAGGGTCCTTCCTTGCCATCGCTTTACCGATTGTGTTTGCTAAGTATCTGGAGTCCAAAAATCTTCGTAATCTTTCTTTATTTGGCGGGATTTTACTTCTAATGCTTATTGCGTTGGCTATAAGTTTAAGTTTGGCGGGGTGGCTAGCAGCTTTGGTGGGCATTTTGGTATTTTTCTTAATCTCAGGAAGGAATTATCTCAAAGAGAAAAGAAACTTTATCATCATATTCTTAATTGTTTTAATGGGACTATTTCTTATCGGGAATTTTGTTTTATCTTACAGAGGAGAGTCTGCCATACAGAGGGTTACGACTATTTTAACAGGGCAAGGGACGATGGCCACACGTATTGAAAATTGGAAAAGTGCCATAATCATAACCGGGAAGCGCCCAATCTTTGGATGGGGGCCAGGAACATATAGAATTGCGATGAACACGCATATGACGTTGGGGAAAATTCAGCTTGAACAGAGAGCCGTAGATGCGGATGCTCACAACATTTTATTAAATACGGCGGCTACTCTTGGCCTACCTGCCCTTATTGTATTGCTCGGTATATTTGGAATCTTTATCTGGCGCGGCGGCGTAATTGCGAAAAAAGACGAGTCTGATGTGAAACCAATGCTTGCGGCTCTTTTTGCTTCAGCGATAGGTTATATGGCATTTTGGCAACTTAACCCGACGAGCGTAACGACTACCCCTTTTTGGTGGCTGCTCGCTGGCATTATCATGGGTTGGAAGCCCATCTCTGAGCGCAACTTGCAGTTTAAGCTCCCATCTCTTTTTAAATTTTTACTCGGATTTCTAGTCGTGTCAGTTTCTTTATGGGCTCTATCAATGGCCACACGGCCGTTTCTAGCTGATATGAATTATCGAAAAGCTGTAATGAAATCCATGATTGAAAGGGATGAATTTGGTGCAAATTACTTTCTTCAAGAGGCCATAAGATTTGCTCCTTATGAAAAAACCTATTATTTAATGGCCGGCGACAACTGGTCGAAGCGTTATGATAGGACGAAGAATGAAGATGATTTCAACAAGGCAATCGAGGCATATGTGAGGGCATTGGAAGTTAATGATGTTGAGCCCGAGGTCCATACTCACTTAGCTAATGCCTATTCGTCTCTGGGAAGCGAGAGCGGATATCAAAAAGCTAAGGAATATTTGGAAAAAGTTATTAAAATTATGCCATATCATGCTGGGGCTCATGAAGCCAAAGGCGACTGTTACTTTGAGCTCAACGAATACGAAGAAGCTTTGCCGGAATATCGAGAAGCTGCAAAAATTGAACCAAATTTGGCCATCTACCAATTTAAAATGGGACTTTGTTATGAAATGCTCGACCAAAAAGACAAAGCAATAGAGGCCTACGAAGCCGCTTACGTTATAGATAATGACTTTTATGATGCATTACAAGCTATTAAGAGACTTGGTGCTGAGAGTTAGGATTGATTGGTAAGGTTTGTAGACGGTTTACTTTTGACTTTCCTTTCAACTTTCAACTATTCTCTGTTATTTACCTCAGCCAATTGAATTAAAAACTAAAAATGAAAAAAGAAAAACTACCTGCCTGCCGGTAGGCACGGTATATAAAAATTTAAAATGGAAAGCCCTTAAAATAATGTTTATCATTAGGCCAACATCTTTTATTAAGCAAACTATGCTTGGAGACCTTTTTTATTTTTTCATTCTCCATTTTTCATTTACTTATTTGCTACCAGCTCTCATTCCAATCACACATTTTTGTTTTCCTGGAAGCTGGTGGCTGACGGCTGGGAGCTGGATTATCTAGTATGGCATAAAGCGCAGAAATTCTCTGTTCGGTGGCAACCCAGGCAGTTATGGTCATCCCAGCCCGCGTTACCATGAGTTGATTTAAATTCATATTGGTGACCTGGGAATAAGTGGCATTGATTACAAAAGTCAAGACTGTGGCATTTTGAACAAACCCTTTGTCTTTCGAAAACCGCCAATTTTGCATGTTGCCATGGAGATGCAAAGTCGGGTGGGTGAGGCATTTCGATTCCATGGCACTCATTACACGTTTTTGTATCGTGGCATCCATCACATGAGATAATCTGCTCCAAATGGACTTTGGGGTAATCCATGACTTCTCTCGGTCTTTTGCCGATGTCTTCTACGTGACAGAGTTCGCACTTGCTGGTCGCCTCCTTATCGTTATGGCAAGTTACGCAGTAATCCATGTGGGGATATTTTCGGTGAAGAATCGTTTTTCCATGGGCCACTGTATTATGACAATCGATGCACTTTGCTCCCTTTTCTAAAAATTCCTTGTGACTTACTTTTATTGTATGGCTTATAAGGGATTTGTCTTTCACGCCTTCGTGACATCTATTGCATGAGTCGTTTCCCACCTCGGTGAGGATGGGGTTCTCGTATGTTTTAGCAAAGAATTTGAAGGTCATTCGAAGAAGAGAGTTTTTCCCGATACCGAAACCGAGTAAACCGGGTTGGTGATGGCACGCTATACACCCCACGTTTTGATGTGCGGATGCTTTCCAGTTTTCGTGCTCGTTTTGCATTACATGACAGGATTTACAGAAAGTTGGCGTAGAGGTGTAGATTAATGTCGACGTAGTAATCAAAAGAATAATTACTATAAATATCTCGACACCTATTAAAAAGCGTTCTTTCCTGAACTTCTTTTTAACTACTTTTGTCTCTTTATCTTTTTTAGAGGGCTTGACCACAAAGAGCCCAATTAAAATCAAGAGCATGAAGACGATGATTATAATCATACCCAATAGCAATACGGCTTCCTGGGAATTGCTTTCAGGATGCGACAATATTTCGACTACCTTTTCCTTTGTAAATAGTCCCAATAATGCTTCTTTCAATTTAATCCCTCTATCTCTGAAGGATGGAGCCCTGGGTGTGTATGTCTTTCATGGCATGCTCTACAATCGCCTTTTACGTGGCAGTTGTAACATATCTCATCTCCCTCTTTTTGGACCACCTTTGGGTGTTCCGGTAAGAATCCCGTCGGGTGAGGCATCTCAACTCTGTGACAATCTTTACAAAAGCTCTTTACATGGCAATTGTAGCAATCATCCTCCTTGCTCACATTTTTGGCTTTATCTCCGTGAATGTAAGGCCAACTTTCGGGGTGAGGCATTTCGATATGGCACTTTGCGCATTTTTCAGTTTCATGACATATGATACACGTGGTTAAGTTTCCCATCCCATGGGTTCTTTCCCATGTAGAGCCATGGGTTATTGCCCATGGTCCTGAAGCTCTGACCTCTCTTTTCATTTCTTTCATATGGCATAAATCACAGGTTGTTGGAGCATCCTTATTGTTGTGGCAAGCGGTACATTTATCCATGTGGGGCATTTTTGGTTGGGCAATAGAGTCTCCATGTGCCACCGTATTGTGACAGTCAGAGCATTTGTACCCAGCGGCTAAAAACTCTTTGTGGCTTACTTGTATAGCGTTATTTATCGCTAATCCCCTTTTTATATCAGAATGGCATGTTAAACAGGCCTCGTTTGATACTTCCGAAACGATGGGTTCTTCATAACTTTCAAATGTGTAAGACAAAGCATTTTGTAATCCACTTATCATCCTAGAAGAGAAACCGAGTATGCCGGGGTCGCTGTGGCATGATAAACAAGGTACGTCCTTATGAGGCGAGTCTTTTAGAGCATCAAATTCATCTCTTATAACATGACAGGTCTTACAGAATATTTCCTGGGATTCTTCGCTATAAGTCGTCACTATTATTAGCAGAATGGCCAAAGCGACAACGGCCAAGACGACGATGCTCAGGATGATTGTTTTTAAAGATGGTCTCTTGGTCTTTTTAGATGAACCGTTATTCTCTTTCTTCTTCCTTCTTTCTCGTTTTTTCATAGCTTTCGGTACCTCATATGTTTTGCCTGTCGACATGCAGGTTGCCTCGCAGCAGTTACGCAGTTTAGCGGCTTATATTTTACAGATGTGATGTTATCTTGGCAAATGAAGTATATTTTGCCAAGTGAGAACTTGTAAAATAAAGAGACAGTGCTTACTCGTTCACCCTTGCAGAGCGAAACTTTATTCTCCTTCATTTTCTTACTTGCCTAAAATTTCTTTTTTTGTGGCTCTCACTGGAGACTCTGCTTACCTGTCTGCCGGTAGGCACGGTGCCGCTACTACTCGAGTTTTGCTCGTTTAACGGCGTGCTCAGAGTCGCTCCGAGTAAGAACCACGGGATATTAAAAAACCCAAATCTTACGAAAAGCTCTTTTGATTTTCTTGGAGGCAGGGAGCTGGTTTTAAATGATATGGCTTATAGCTGAAAGTTAAAGGGTAAGGGGTAACGGGTAAAGATAAAGAACTTTTCTGTCGTTGCGAGAAAGCGAAGCGACCGAAGCAATCTCAAAGTTACCAACTCCCGACTCCCAACTCCCAACTAAGAGACTCCCAACTGATGGCAGATGGCAGATGGCAGATGGCTGATAGAGTATGGAGTATAGAGTATAGTAAAACCAGCAATCTGGCCAACAAACTACCGACTCCTCACTAACAGACTACCGACTAAGGGGCTGGTGGCTAAGTTTAGCTGGTTTTGTTAATATATTTATAATTTCTATCAATTAATATTTATAGACGATTATGACCTGGAGGCAGAAGTGGCGTCTTCTAGAAAGACCGGAAGATTTAATAAAAGAAAATGGAAACATATATCTATGTTGTGCCTCGTTGCTGTACTGTTTGCGGCGCTTTTATTTCTGATAATTTATTACTATAATTTTATCACTCCTCAGGGAGAAACAGAGGGCGAACCCGTCGAATTTCTATACAATATTGGCAAAGAAACTGGAGAGGGAGCTCTGAATAGACCTCTTAGCGTGGCAGTTTCGGAAAACAAAGTCTATGTCACCGATAGTTTAAACGGGAAAATCAAGGTTTTTACTTCAAAGGGAAGTTTTTTGTTCTCGTTCTCCCTCCCAACTGACCAACCAGAAACTTATCCTGCAGGTATTACAATTGGCCCGGGCAAAAATATTTACGTTTCGGAAATTAAAAGTCGACGGCTCATGGTTTTTGACTCCGACGGTAATTATCTGCATGATTTTCCCAAAGAGCATAAGGTTATGATAAAGCCGTTAGCTCTAACATATAGCAATGAAAAATTTTATGTGACCGATATCGGTGATCACACCATAAAAATATTTAGCTTAGGTGGAAAACTTTTGCAGACGATAGGGAAATATGGCAACGAGATTGAAGAGTTTTTATATCCTAATGGGGTTGCAGTGGATAAGAACGGAAGAATTTATGTTGCGGACTCCAACAATGGTAGAATTCAGGTCTTCAACTCCGATGGCAAATTTGAATTTGAAATTAGCGACGGCGGACCGGAAATCGCGCTTCAGCTACCAAAGGGAGTTGCCATAGATAACCTAAACAGAATTCATGTTGCGGACATCTTTGCTCGCGCGGTTCTCGTCTTTAGTGGTGAGGGGAAGTTTCTTTTTTCTTATGGTCAAAACGAAGAGTCTATTTTAACGGCTCCAAATGATGTAGCTATTGGGCTTAAAGATGATAAAATATTTGTGGCAGACCGCACCGAGAACATAGTAAGGGTTTGGACGTACTAGTTTGAAAAAGTTATTTAAGGCTCTGCAACGCTTTGAATAATCATCAGGGAAAGGTGAGTTAAATAAGAAAAGTAGGAAAACATAAGTTAAGAAACATTTCCAGCCCACTTAAGAAGAGAAAGCTGTTTTTAGGAATTGTAATAATAATTGTGTTGGCGATGGCGGTTTTGTCCGTCTATTTTCAAGTCCCCAATTTTCTGTATGAACGGGGGAAGAAGGAGCCCTCTGTAACAAAAACCGGAAGCTACCAGAAGGCATTTTCCTCTTATGAAAAAGGAAAGCTTGAAGAAGCGTTGGAAGAGTTAGAGAGAGTTGTTGCCAACAACCCAAAAGATTTTGAAGCTCAATATCTTTTAGGTCAAACATATGAATCTCTCGGAGATATTGATAAAGCGGTGGATGCATACGAGAAGGCGGTTGAGCTAAAACCGGATGACTCAAGAGCACTTTATAATTTGGCAATTGTTTATAAGGCGAAGGGAAAGAAAAATTGGGCAATTGCGACGATGAAAAAAGCTGTGAGAAACGACAAAAGTTTTGTCGGTGCGAGATTTATGCTGGCCAAGATGTATTTCGACGAAGGAGAATTTGACGAGGCGGAATTGCACTACGAGAAGATAGTCGATATTAATCCCTACGGGTTTGATATGGCCACGGTTCATACAGAGCTCGGTTTGGTGTACTTGGAAAATGACAAAAAAGAACAAGCTATAACCGAGTGGCAAAATGCATTAGAAATAGACCCCGACAACGACCAAGCGAAGGAATTGTTAGAGGAGCATTCAGAATAAGTCAAATCGGAGTGTGTCACTAGGAGAATAGGCCGAAATTAAGTACAATAATTTTCTTTGTGAAAAAAAGTTCAACTTTATCCTTCGACGCAGACCCTATCTGCCGACAGGCAGGGGATGTTGCCCGATTGGACGTGCAAGGGAGTATCACAGGCTTAACCTGTGGGGCTCCATTAAGGAAAAGCTTAATGCTGCCGATAAATTTAGAAAGAACATAGTAGTAGAGGCGATTTTTATAGCTGTCTGTTAGACGGCAAGTTTGTTATGGGCAGAATAAAAAGATGTATAATTTCATAGCTAAGTAATATTTTTAAATATCTAAACCTTAGATCAGACCCAGTTAAAAGATGGGGAATTATGGGTCGTATAGAAAAAAAGGGTTGTGGAGTAGTTTTATGAAGACTAAAAATTGGAGCTAGAGATGAAGTCTCTTTTAAGAGGCAAAAAGAGAATAAAACAAGGTTTCTTGGTATTGACCGTGTGTATTTTATGCATAATTATCTCCACTTTTAGCTTTGCTGCTAATGTTATAACAAACGGGACCTTTAATGGAAATTTAAACAATTGGACGCTTTCAAAAGCTGCCTCCAGTAGTAGTGATGATGGGATTTTATACAATACCGATACGGCCACGGCCGATGGCACTGGCTGCATGCGCGGTCAAACCAAACGTGCAGATGGGGACACATGGGCGGGGAATGCTACTCAGAGTTTTACCGTGGATTATATCGATGCCCACGTTGTCAGTGCGACTTTGAACTTCACCTGGCGGAAATGGGCCGTAAATGCCACCTCACAAAAGCATAATATCAAAGTTCAGTTAATTGATCCCGGTTCGATTACCCACTATGAGTGGACGGATATCGCAACTCAAGCTGTGGGAACGGGTGCTTGGAATGCTCAAACCAACATAGATGTAAAAAGCAATATTCAGGCGGGAGCGACTGGCAGTTGGACTATCAAAATATGCTGGAATTTACAGGCCGGCGCGGCTATGGGCTCTGATAAGGGGCAGTGTGGGGCCGACTTTGACGATATAAGTTTGGATATCGTATATGACACAACTCCTCCGGTAACTACTCTTTCAGTAAATCCCACATCTCCTGACGGCAATAACAGTTGGTATATAACTAACCCAACGGTTACTCTCACCAGAGATGAGCCGGGGGCCACTTATTATCAATGGACGGCACATGGTGTAGCTACTCCAACAACGGGATTTTCAACATACTCCGGGGCTGTTCAGTCCAGTACCGAGGGTTGGCGCGACATCTGGTATTACAGCGTTGACAATTACACAAATCAGGAGGTAACTAAAGTCTGCGATTTTAAAATCGATACCCAGCACGCCTCATCTACGGTAACTGCTCCCACCGATGGTAGCTATATAACCTCTGGCCCCACATATACAGTGACGGGAACGGCGAGCGACCCATCTCCTGGCTCGGATGTAGGGGGGGTTCAAACCTCAACCAATGGCGGCGATACCTGGAATGCGGCTACAAATACGGGAACCAACTTTAGCACCTGGGAGTATGTCTGGACCTTGCCTGAAGATGGAACTTACACCATACAATCTAAGGCAACCGATAATGCGGGCAATGTCGAGACCCCAAGCGCCGGGAACACGGTAACGGTAGATACAACGCCTCCAACTGTTTTGAGCACAGACCCTGTTGATGGCTCTGTTGGTGTTGCTAATGCGGCAAACATCTATGCTACTTTCAGTGAATCGATGGAGCCCGGCACCATAACTACGTCCACATTTACCCTTTATGACGATACAATTGGAAGCAGCGTAACGGGCGCGGTAAGCTACGACGAATTGCTTAAAAAGGCAACCCTTAATCCGACCTCAGACCTTGTGACCGACCACAACTATACCGCCACCATAACTACGGGGGTAAAAGATTTGGCAGGACATAACATGGCAAGCAACTATACTTGGAGTTTTTCTACCCGTCCACCGCAGATTCCATCGGGGCTTGTTGTGGAAGCACAAGACGGCAAAAATTACCTTACTTGGAATTTAAATCCCGAGGCGAATGTCTTCTATAAGATATATCGTGCTTCTTCCGAAAAAGGGTCTTACAACCCCATTCACTCAACCGATGTTGGGGTCACGACCTACGATGATGTCATTACTAAGAACAAACAGTACTACTGGTACAAGATATCGGCAATTGACCAAGGAACTCAAAATGAAAGCAGTAAAACCTCTAGGGCAAGGAACGAGAAGACCAACATGTCCAAGACGATAAGTAAAATTAACGGTGGTTCTCTTGAGGCGGCAAACGGAGAAATTTCTTTGGTGATTCCCCCGAACGCACTCTCGGCAAATACTACGGTGGATATTTACGATACGACTGCACCTGCTGGTTTAACGTTGATAAGTGATTACTTTGACATAAGTCTTGGTGGGGCTACCTTGTCTTCGGGGGCGACTTTGACAGTTAGATATAGTACCTCGAATCCGGCAAATTTACTATTTTTAGCCCACTGGGATGATTTAGACTGGTCTTTTGCCGGTGGGGTTGTAAGTGAGCTTAATTCGACTATATCTCTTGTAACGACCATCTTTAGTGGGTATGGAGCGACCTGGGATTCCACACCTCCGGTGTGGCCGGCAACCCCACCGCCTCATGTGACTCTTACGCCCGGGGATAGTTTAATTACTGTGAACTGGGTTGCGGCCTCTGATGCCGAAAGTGAAATAGATGGTTACGAGGTCTATCGCTCTATCGATGCGACCGTAGACCGCACCGATGAGGCTGTTGGGAGTACGGATAGTGTAACTTTGACATATCAGGATACATCGGTTATTCCTGGCGAAGATTATTACTACGCTATATTTGCGCGAAATGGAGTTGGGTTGGGGACTTTTTCGGATGTTGCGGGTCCTGAGGCCGCTTCTGGTAGCGAAAAGCCTCACGGAGTTTATGAGGATGCAACGGATCTTTGCAAAGATTGTCACGAGATACATAGAGCTGTAGGCTCTACCTTTGTCTTCCGTAGAACTACGCAGAAGGATACTTGTTATGTCTGCCACGATGGAACGGGCAGCTCAACGGATATAGAGACCAAATTTGGTTATCGGGACACAACGTGTTATTCAGCGCACTCTATAGAGCCCGATACGGAACCCGACGACTCGACGATAAAATACTGCGACAGTTGTCATGTGCCCCATTACGACCCATCCAGCACCGCTAAATTGGTGAGGAGCTCAATAAGGGGAACGACGGTAACCGGAAACAACAATACGGCTTGCTACGCCTGTCATGAAAAGTTATCTTACTTGACAGGCACCGCCGATGCCTGGTGGGGTGAGACCATATTTGAGGCGAGCAAACACGCGACTGGTGCGGCGACAAGTGCTCTTGGGACTTATCCCGATACTTCGTATGCGAGGGGACTCTGTTTGAACTGTCACGATGTTCATGGCTCTCGATACACGGATTTGCAAAGAGACACAAGTTATCTTGCGTCCGAGAAGAATCAACTATGTTACATGTGTCACGATGATTCATCCGTTTCATTTGGCTCCACATATTCGTATAGGGGTAAGACAACTTATACGGCTTCGGGCCATGGGGTGAGCGCGAGTGCTTATAATGTGTGGCCATCGACCTCCGATACTGGAGGTGGTTTCGAAACGGGTGGAGCTGAAGCGAAACAGTGCATAAACTGCCACAATCCTCATGGAAAAGACAGGGGAGACGGTACGGCCTTCGACTATCTGCTTTTAAGATGGGCATATGGAACAAGCTCAGATAGCACATATAGCGATGAAGAGTACTTATGTTATGGCGGTTCGTCTTCAAGCGGCGCTTGTCACTCGGTGGCAAGCTCAGTTAATGGAATAGATATTGAGAATCAGTTCAACAAAGGAAGCGCAACTGGATTTTCGGCTGGAACGAATGCCTTGATTAATACTCAGCATGATATCTCATATGCTGATCAACATACTTATCAATCAGATGGCGTTAAAATGGAATGCGGTGATTGTCACAATGCACATATAAACACGACCTCGCTAAGTAGCACTTCAAGTGTGGTTATCAATCCAGATGACAGAACCCAACACTTTGTGACAACTATGACTGTAAATTATACAACTGGAGATGAAACGAAGCTCGATACACCTACTTTCTGTAATAAATGTCATGATAATTCTCCTCCTTCAAGTGTTACATGGACGGCGACAAAAACCAAAAATATTGCAACAGCATATACTACTGATGCTCACGGTAGTGGTTCCGGGGGTTCTCGTATAAGTGCTCCTTATAAATCACCCATGAATCCGTTACCTTGCACAGAATGCCACGATCCCCACGGAAGTAGTAATATCTATCATATCAAGGAGACCATCGACGGTGGCTCGGTGTCAGTAACCAGCGCCCGCGGCGTGGGTGCCTGGGATATGTGCCAGGAATGCCATACTAGTATTCCTCATGGCACCGGCGGCAGTAGTTGGCCGTATTGTTTTGATTGCCACAGACACGGAGATGATTTCTAGTTCTTTGGGGTCAGGCTTGAATAAGTTGAATAACTTTGAATTTTAATTAATAAATAAGTCTTAGCTGACAGGGTGATAGATTATATCCGAGAAGCGATTTCATCTACTTTATCAACCAACACATTGTCTTTTGCTAATTTTTTCTCCATCCTGTTTAAAGCGTGAGTAATGGATGAGGTATCTTTTCTTAAAAATTTTGCCACTTCTGCACTTCCATACCCCAGTTGTCTTACGGAAATGAATATAAAGAGGTTTCTTGCTTCGACTACTTTTCTTTCCCTGCTGATGAGCGACAATTAAAATTACCGATCAACGACAATTAAAATTCCCGAAAAATAGGCTGGCATGGTAACCTATTAGACTTAAGATAAGGAGGTCTAATGGTTACCAATCAACAGGTAAGGAGGTTA
>JAUWKI010000024.1 GCA_030614255.1 Actinomycetes bacterium | reverse complement strand
CCCTTTAAACCAGCTTTCAAAATCAGCCCTTAAAGCAGCCACTAGCCGTTAGCCAAAAGCTAAAGCATAAAGACCAATAACTAATAGCTATCAGCCCCTTCACCTTCACCCCCACCTTAATCCTCCCCCGTCAAGGGGGAGGAAAGTAAGAAGAGTTCTGCCATCTGCTATCTGCCAAATAGTTTCTTAGTCGGGAGTTTGTTGGTTTTTTCCTTTACCCTCTACTAATCAGTCGGTAGTCTCTTGGTGGGGAGTCGGTAGTTTGTCGGCCAGATTGCTGGTCTTATTACAACACTCCATACCCTGTTTACCATCTGCTATCAGCCATCTGCTATCAGCCATCTGCCATCAGCCATCTGCCATACGCCAAACCTGCCCTGCCACCTGCCCGCCAATGCCTAACGGCATCATAGGCGTAGGCAGGCGGGGAGGTGGGCAGGCATCTGCCAATTTACTTATAGAGCGAAACAAATTTCTCTATCGACCTGTCGTAAGTTCTTTCTATTTCGAGTGGGAAGAAGCAGCCGGGAAGTTCCCCATTTCTTCTGTGGTAGGCCACACACTCGCAGCATTTACCTTTTCTGCTGCAGGGTTCGTATGTGCAGGTACAACTCTTTTTATTCTCCTCAAACGTGCATTCCATAGTATCCTCCATGGTTCAGTTAATAGTTAACAGTCGGGAGTAAGTCAAAATGAAGAATTAAAATATAAAAATGAAAAAATATATAGAAAAGTGAAAAAAGTTTTAAAAACATTCTTAATTCTACGTTATGGTTCCCCCATTTTTTATTTAACTTTACCCATACCCGTTACTTCTCCTTTGCCACTCGCCATTAGCCTTTTTGACTTTTGACTAGCGAAGCCCATGTCTACCGACAGGCAGGGGTTGACTCTTGACTATTTTTTCCTTGTTTGCTTCTCATGTTTATTAATGACCATGCCTGTGAGCAATTTAGGATAGAAGTAAGTTGATTTTTGCGGCATTTTTTCGCGGTTACTGGCAACATCTCTTATCTCTTCAATTTTGGTCGGATTTACCAGGAAGGCAATCTTATACCCCCCTTTATCGACGAGCTCGAGCGCCTCGTTTTCATCGGGTGTAAATTTTATCGATTTGTGCTTGATAAGGTTTTTGCTTTTTACGCCGATAATTTTGTCGATAAGCAAAGAGTGAAGTATAGTCACGTCCAGTTTTTTCCAGTCGGAAGAATGCTCAGTTAAGACTATTTCATTTATTATATTTTCATCTTTCAGAGTGAGCAGGTGGTATTTATTCGTGCCCAAATACATTCCAAAGGCATGTGATTTGCCGAATTTCGCAGAGAGTCTTTGGTTTAAAATACCCGTTACCTCTTCCTTGTTGCTCTTATTGAATTCAAAGGATTCGATTTTAAAGAAGTCGGAGACTTTCTCCAAAATTTCATTTTCATCAAGGGGAGGGATGTCTTTAATTACTCGGTGAACGGGCAAGATAGATAGACCTTTATCATCCATGTTTATGAACATCATCATCACATAGTTAAATCCTTCGTCCCCGGAATAGCTATTGGCCTGCTCTCTCATATTATTTCGAAAACTCAAGGCGGTCTCGTAACGATGGTGACCGTCGGCTATAAATATCGTCTTATCCTTCATGAGTTGTGCAATCTCTTTGATGATTTTCTCGTCGAAAATTGGACGCAGAACATGATTTACTCCATCCTTGTCGGTAACTTGGATGGTCGACTCATCGTTGGGAAATTGTCTGAGAATATTGTCTATCTTTCCTTCCGAGTCTGAGTATAGCGAGAATATCTGGCTATAATTTGCCTTGCATGTTTTCAGTAAGTTTAGGCGATCGACTTTAGTTTTGGGAAATGTTTTCTCATGAGGCAAGACTTTGCCGCTCTCAAAATCTTCGAGTTTAAGAAGTGCTATGAAGCCAATACGTTTCTTCTTTTCCTTTTTTATCTCATATTCCTGCTCGTATATGTAAACAGCGGGCCCATTTGAGGTAAGAAAAATCTCTTGATTTAACCAATCTTTTAAGTAATCGGCGGAGCGAGTATACTTGTTGTTGAATTCATTGTCACCCGGCTCGTTTTTGCCCACGATAAGGCGAATTATATTATATTCGCTTTTTTTGTAGAAATTTTCCTGTTCTTCAGGAGAGATAATGTCATAAGGGGGAGTTGCAACATCATTTAAGCTAACCTTATCATTGTTGTAAATGATGCCTTTAAATGGTTTAATTTCAATCAAGATTTTCACCCTTTTTCTAAATCTGTGACATAACAATTTTACGGGAGATGTTTGCTTTGAACAACAAATTATTGCATTTGTTTTTAGGGTACGCAAGCAATGAGTAAAGTTCTGATAAGAAATGCAAGTTATGATGAAATTGCAAATGTCGTCGAAGAGGTTTTTTCTCTATTTCCGCTTGATGTTTCCGGAAAAAAAGTTTTAGTAAAGCCCAACATTTTAGGACCTTTCTCTCCTGACAAGGCCGTTACGACTCATCCCAACTTGGTTAAGTGCGTCGTTGGGAAGTTAAAAAAAATGGGGGCAAATGTTATCGTCGGGGACAATACGGGCATAAGGGGTTACGGGATGAACGAGCACTCGGCTCGGGTTTCAGGCATCCTCGATGCCTCTTTAGGTAGTTATGAAAACATCTCGAGGAAGATTACTCAAGTATCTTCCTCTTCAAGATTTGTAGATGAGTTTGTTGTTTCCGAGTGCGTTCTAAGCGTGGATTTTTTGATATCCCTTCCCAAACTAAAGACTCATAACTTAACCTCGTTTACCGGTGCAGTGAAGAATTCATATGGTATTTTACCGGGGGCAGAAAAGACTAATTTGCACAGGATAGCTGGCAGCAAGAGAAACTTTGCCGAAATGCTTTTGGACGTTTTTATGATTAGGCCGCCTGATTTGGTAATAATGGATGCCATTGTTGCGATGGAGGGGAATGGGCCAACCTCAGGAGCTCCAAGATTCATTGGAAAAGTTCTTGCTTCGGATAATGCTATTGAGCTTGATGCGGTCGCTGTCGCGATGGTAGGGGCGGAGTCTAACAATGTCGAGTTTCTTAGAGAGGCCAGAAAAAGAGGCCTCGGCGAGACAGATATTTCTAAAATTGAGATAGATGGGAACTTAGATAAGATTAAAGATTTTAAGATGCCCTCAACCTTTGTTGCAAATAAGGGCCTTTGGGCTATTGTAAATCGCCTTTCTTTTCTAGCTTCGGCGATTCCCAAAGTAATTGAGGAAAAGTGTGTGGCGTGTGGTATTTGTGCTAAACATTGTCCTGTGGGAGCAATTACTATGGAGGAGTTCCCTGTAATTGATGATAAGAAGTGCATATCTTGTTATTGTTGCCAGGAAATGTGTCCTCAGGGGGCTTTGGAGATTAAGAGTTTTCTTCAAAGGTTTTCGCGAACCAACTCGGAAGCTAATCCAGAATTTCTACGGTGACCCAGCGTTTACCCCAATTAAGGGCTTCTTGATGAGTGTTAAAACAGAGGTCAATGCGATTTTTCTTAATTTTGCCTCCTACATCTCCCGCAATGGCTTCTCCATAACCTGGGATGTATAATCGGCTTCCTAAGGGGATTACTGATGGGTCAACAGCAACAATACCCTTTCCCGCTTTAAGACCGATTGCAGTTATCCCGTCGCCTGAGCCCGTACATATCCGACAGGGGCAATAACCGGTAGCAAGCATCCTAAGAGTTACGGAGCGCTCGGTTCCCCTTGAAACTTCTCCCTCTATCTTGTCTATCCTTCTCATTATCGAAGAAAGGTTAGCTTCTAGTTTATCTTTTCTAACTCTTGCCAGTGACACTTCTTTTTGTTTAAGTTGTTGTTTAAGGGTATCTTTTTTTTGCTGTGACTGTTCTATTAGGCAGATAATTTGCTTTTGCTTTCCTTCGACTTCCCTTTTTATTTTGTTTAAGTTCTCCTCTTCTTTACGCACGGATTCGACGAGTTTCGAATCCTGTTCAGCGAGCAATTTCAGGTAAGAAAAGTTATTAAAGAATTCATGAAAATCATTTATGGAAAGCAAAAAATGGAGGGGATTTAAGTTACCTGATGTATAGATATATTTTACTTTATTGTTTAGGATGTCCGTTTTTTCTTCTAAACGCAGCTGTGTTTCGTTTAAGTTTTTATTTAGTAATTTAAGTTCCTCTTCAGCTAAGAATAAATCGCCATCTAATTGGGGGATTGAGCTTTCAAGTCTTTCAATGCTTGCCTGAATGGCTACGAGTTCCGAAAGGATGTTATCTTCTTGCGTGCGGAGGTCTTTACTATCGGGTTGAGCTTGGGCAAGCCCCGATAGAAACATAAAACCTATTAAAAAAAATACCGTCAAAAAAAGGCAAAATGACCTTCTTTTTCGTAGCAATATTCCTCCCTTGGGCGGTCCTCTCAAATGAGAGCGGTATCTAAGAATTTATCACAACGGAAACGTTCATAAAAGAAGTTTTTTTAAATTTTTTTTGTGGCCTGGTATAATACGTGTGTGATTTAAATGGAACTGATAGGGATTTTTATTACATCATTAATAGTTGCTTTTTCCGGAGCGATAATGCCTGGCCCGCTTCTTACGGTTACCATAAGCGAAACCCATCAAAGAGGTTTCTGGTCGGGGCCGTTAATTATTCTGGGGCACGCAATATTGGAGCTTGCCTTAATAGTGGCTTTGGTTCTGGGATTTCAGAAGATTTTTACCAATCCAACGGTTGTGGGGATAATCGGTCTTTTTGGAGGGCTTTTTTTGTTGTGGATGGGCTCAAACATGCTGGAAGGGACTCTCAAGAAAACCATCTCTCTTGAATTTAACTCTTCCTCAAAAATTAAGATGGGCCCGGTAACGGCGGGCGTTCTGGTTAGTCTCTCGAACCCTTATTGGACCATTTGGTGGGCAACCATAGGGGTGGCTTACGTTTTGGCGGCTTTGAAGTTTGGCATTTGGGGCCTCATTTTATTCTTTACAGCTCACATTCTCGCCGATTTAATCTGGTATAGCGCGGTTTCATTTATGGTTGTAACGGGGAAGAGGTTTTTTGGTGAGAAGATTTACAGGGGTACGATTTTTGCCTGTGGTATTTTCCTCATCTTGCTCGCGACGTATTTTATTTTTTCTGGCTTGAGGTTTTTCATAGGAGCTTAAAACTCTTCGAGCTTTAATTTTTTTTTTCTAAGCGAAATCCATTCCCATATTTCTTTTTTGTGGGTTGCTCTAAGGCTCTGGTTTACCTCCCTATTCATTCGACTCTCACAGTGCGAAAATATGCTCTCTTCATTTCCGTGCCTACCGGCAGGCAGGTCTTACTCGCCCAAGAAAACGAAGCAAAAGAAGGGCGGCCAATCATTTTTTAACGGCTCCAAAATGTACGGTTGTTCAGGCGCCTGCCTGCCTGCCGTTAGGCATTGGCGGGCAGGTGGAGGGTCGCCTACGAACAACCCACCCGGGTTTTAAAAACCAAAATCAATGAAAGCTTTTACTTTTAATTTTTCTGGCTGCTGGCTTTCCCTTCTCAACGCTTCCTGCTTCAAGCTCTCCGCTTTATCCTGGCGGCTGGTAGCTGGCAACTACCTACTTCTTCTCCTTCTTCGCCTCTGCAATTATCTTTTCTTGCGCATCATAAGGGGCTTCCTCGTAACTGGCAAATTCAAACGAGAAAGAAGCGTTTCCATGGGCCATTGAGCGAAGCTCGGTCGCATATTTTTTCATCTCAGCTTCTGGAACCTGAGCCCTAACACTCTCGTAGCTATCCCCTATAGGATCCACTCCAAGAATTTTTCCACGCTTGCTGTTTAAATCGCCAATTACGGTACCCATGGTATTTTCGGGCACAATGACCTCAACATTCAATATGGGTTCTAAAATCACTGGGTCTGCTTCTTGTATACCCTTTTTAAATGCCATAGAGGCCGCTATTTTGAAAGCCATTTCGGAAGAGTCCACCGCATGGTATGAGCCATCATAAAGAATTGCTTTTATATCAACAATGGGGTAGCCGGCCAAAACACCCTTGATTATGGCCTCTTTTAATCCTTTTTCGACAGCCGGTATATATTGTTTGGGAACGGAGCCACCGAAGATTTTGTTCTCAAACTCAAAACCCGTTCCGCGAGAGAGGGGCTGAAATTCAATCCAAACATCTCCGTATTGACCACGGCCACCGGACTGTTTCTTGTATTTACCCTGCACCTTCGATGTCCCGCGAATCGTTTCTTTGTATGCTATTTTTCTTTCCTCAGTTGTTGCCTCGACACCGAATTTTTGCTTGAGCTTATTTATCTTTACCTCTAAATGAACACTTCCCATACCGGAAATGATAGTTTGGCCGATTTCATGCTCTCTTTTCACCGTAAAAGTTGGGTCTTCTTCTGTCAGTTTTGTGAGCGAGGAACCAAGCTTTTCATCGTCTCCCTTACTTTTGGGCTCTACGGCGATTGAAAAAACGGGCACGGGAAACACTGTCTTATTTAACATGATTGGTTTTGGTTCATCACAAAGGGTATCTCCCGTGTGAGTGTTAGAAAGTTTGGGAACGGCCACGATATCTCCTGCTATGGCTTCTTTTACATCTTTCTGCTCCTTGCCTAGCATTTGGAACATATGCCCGACTTTCTCTCTCCGTTTAGTGGTAATGTTGTAAATTTGGCTATCGGCTTTTAGGGTTCCCGAGTAGACTCTGACAAAATTGAGTCTACCAATATAAGGGTCGGACAATGTTTTAAATACCAGAGCGCAAAACGGTTCACTCTCGGCGGGCTTACGTATCTCTTCCTCTTTGGTTTTTGGGTTTAGCCCCGTTGTTTCGGATCTTTCATCAGGAGAGGGGAGATACTCTATTATTGCATTAAGCAAGGGGCTTATTCCGATATTTTCGGTGGCTGAGCCGCAAAAAACCGGCACAATCTCACCGCTCTTAGTCGCTTTTTTTAGCCCTTCAATGATTTCCTCTGGCGTTAAGGTCTCTTCTTCCAGATATTTTGTTAGGAGCTCGTCATCAGTTTCGGCAACCGCTTCGATGAGGACTTTTGCATATTCATCGACCTTAGATTTAAGGTCATCGGGGATAGCTTCTTCGGCCATTTTCCCATTTTTAAAGGCGAGAGACTTCATTTTAACGAGGTCAATAACACCCTTAAAATCTTTATTAGCTCCAACTGGAAGCTGAATGGCTACAAAGGAAGCCTCGAATGTGTTTTTCAAGCTTTCTAAAGCTTTTTCGAAATCGGCATTCTCTTTATCCATTTTATTAATGAAAATCAACCTCGGTAAACTTTGTTCATCGGCCATCTTCCAAACTTTACCTGTTTGGGTTTCTGCTCCCGCGAGAGCGTCTACCAGAACAATGGCTGCATCCGATATCCTTAAAACCGCTTTTACTTCACTTATGAAATCAGCGTAACCTGGAGTATCAATTAGATTAATCTTATTTGATTTCCACTCTATGGGTGCCAAAGTAGAATTTATCGATATCTTTCTTTTGATTTCCTCGGAATCATAGTCAGACACGGTTGTTCCATCACCTACCTTGCCCAATCGGTTTATACTCTGGGAGTCGAATAACATTGCTTCGGCAAGAGAAGTTTTCCCTGCCCCGCCATGAGCGATTAAACTGACATTTTTAATTTTGCCTGTGGTTATTTTTCCCATGAAGTCATCCCTCCAAATTATTTATGCATACAAACTTATCGAATTCGACATCCGAGACCAACAACCCTTCTACCAATTTGACAATTGCACTTAAATAAAGGTAAAAACTTTTAAAATGAATGTTAATAGATATAATGGTTATAAATTACAGTTACAAAGAGTTATGAAGAGGTGTTATGGGAAGAAAGAAGTCGATGATATATTTATTTGCCGGGATAATTGCCGTGTCCTTTTTAACCTGGGCGCTTATTTATGCTTTCGGAAACTTTTTCACAAGAACGATTCCTTTTGATGAAAGCATAGTTCCCGATTTTTCTCCAACTATCTCCGCAAAGACCTTAGCTCCTTTTAGTGGGCTGGAGTTAGTACGGCTGGAGTTAGATGGTGAAGATATCACTTCGTCTACATCTGTAGACTCAGCGGGCTTTGCTTATTCTCCCTCTCAAAGACTCTCTGAAGGAGAGCATTTTATAGATGCCGAGTTTCTATATCGCTGCTTGTTCTCTAAAGAAATTAATCTTAAGTGGTCCTTTATTATCGATACCATAGCTCCCGAAGTGAGTTTCGAGAACTTTGATGGCGTTATAGCGACTCCGGTATCAAGAATTAGTCTTAAAGGCGAAACAGAGCCGGATATTGAGATGAAGGTTCTCTTGAATGGCAATAAAATACCATTTAGTGGTGTTGATTCGAAAGGAAATTTTGTCCTTGACATATGGAGATTGCCTGAGAAAGAGAACGAGTTAATCTTGGAAACCGTTGATAAAGCTGGGAATAACTGGAGCAAAAAAATACCGGTGTTATTTGACGCTTCACCCCCTGAAATATTGAGTGTCTTTCCTGATGAAGGTTCAGTTGTAAGAGTAGATATGCCGGCCATAGAGATTAATTTTGAAGAAAATACCGGTATTGCCTCGGCAAACATCTGGGTTGACGGAGGGAAGATTAAGAGTGAGGTTGGTTTTAAGAACATAGTGTTAAAGGGTGAATCTATCTATCTTGTCAACGGAGAACACAGAGCGAAGGTGGAAATCATCGATGTTGCTGGGAATAAAGTGGTCAAGGAATGGTCATTTGAGTCCGATAGCACCAGATTAGTTTTAGATATTTCTGAAAGGCGATTGTACCTTTATGAAGGCGGGTTGGTGTTGAAAACCTACCGAGTTGCCGTGGGAACCCCGCGGTATCCCACGCCCTTGGGAAGTTACAGGATAACTTTCAAGAGGATGAATCCTACTTGGTACAATCCAAATAAGGCCTGGTCTGAAGATATGCCACCCTTCATACCACCAGGACCGGGGAATCCTTTAGGTCCAAGAGCTCTAAACCTTTCCGCCTCAGGGATAAGAATTCACGGTACTCCCTCAACGTGGTCCATAGGAAGAGCTGCGTCGCATGGTTGTATACGAATGTATCCAAGGGATGTGATAGATCTTTTCCCCAGGGTTTCCGTTGGAACGCCTGTCGATATTATTCGATAAGACCAAGGGCAGAAACGATGATTTGTCAATCGAGTTTCAATCTACTCGCCTTCGCAGAGGGCCACAGGTTTGCCCGTGGGGCTCCACATTCCTATAAGTCCGCCAACCTGTTTGATATTCCCGAGGAGATTTTATTGGAAATTTCACGAAGTGAAGTTGATGAGGGATTAATGTCTATCTTTTCTCTATCGGACTCTCGGCTTACGTTTTTTTGGGAAAATCAATATCAACAGAAGGCCGGTTAAGAATCCTCCTATATGTGCAAACCAAGCAATTCCTCCGCTCGGCTGCATCACCGGTGTGGTGACTGCGGTGTATCCGCTTAAAAGCTGCAAGAAAAACCAAAAACCGATGACTATAATTGCGGGCAACCTGATTATTTTAATGAAAATAAAGATTGGGATGGCGACATCAATCGAAGTCCAAGGATAAAGCACCAAATAAGCGGCGAGCACTCCGGCAATAGCTCCACTTGCACCCAAGCTTGGAATGGTTGAATTTGGGTTAGAGAACAAATGCCCGATGGCTCCTCCCAATCCACACAAGAGATAAAAAATGAGAAACCTTCCATGCCCTAAAGTATCTTCGATGTTGTTACCGAAAATCCAGAGGTAAAGCATGTTTCCTATAATGTGAATCCAGCCCCCGTGCAAAAACATCGAAGTAAGTAAAGTCAAGCAGGTGCTTATGCTTGAAAATTGAACAACTAAATATGGTGTCATCGCATACTCTCTGATGAATGTGTCTAAGCCGGCTCCAAGGGATAGCTCGTAAACAAAGGCAAGAATATTTGCGATTATTAAGCCCATTGTTACCCAAGAAATTGTCTGTGTGGGGTTATCGTCGCGAATCGGGATAATCATTTGACCTCCTAAGCGTCGATCTTAACCGAAGAGGTGAAAATTGACAAAGCATATTAGTGAAATTATGATGTAATTACACATACAACCTAGAAGAAAAGGGAGGGCTTATGGGTTTAGCATTGATGGTTTTCGTTATTTTATTAGGAGTTGTCGTTTTTGGCGTTATTGCGATTTATAATCGTTTAATCGCTTTAAGGAACAGAATAGATAATGCCTGGGCTCAAATTGATGTTCAGCTTAAACGTCGCTACGATTTGATTCCTAACTTGATTGAGACCGTTAAGGGTTACGCTGCTCACGAAAAGGAGGTTTTTGAGAAAGTTACAAAGGCGAGGGCTCAAGCAATCCAAGCGGGGAATGTTGAAGAACAGGCAAAGGCGGAGAATATGCTCACTCAGACCCTGAAGTCACTCTTTGCGGTTGCCGAGGCCTATCCGGAACTTAAGGCGAATCAGAATTTTATGATGCTTCAAGAGGAGTTAGCTGGAACCGAGGGGAAGATTGCTTATGCCCGTCAGTTTTATAATGACACGGTTATGAGATTTCACACGGTAATTCAGTCTTTCCCCAGCAACATCGTCGCTTCTACTTTTAGGTTTAAAGAGCGCGACTACTTTGAGATAGAGGAAGCCTCCAAGGAATCGATTAAGGTGGAGTTTTAGTAGCAGAGGGCTTATGGTTTGAGCTATCAGCTATCGAGCGAACGGCAGCAAGCGAGCCATTGGCTATCAAGGCCGCCCGGGTACGGGCCAGTACCTGGTAAGGCCGGGCTATTAAGCTTATGGCTGATGAAAACACAGTTACATAGTGACTAAAAAGCCAGGGAGCCAGAGATGTATGAACAAATTTCGAGCAATGTTAGAAAATCCTGGGCCATGATTGCCATATTTGTGGTCTTTGTGGTCCTTTTAGGATATATCTTTGGAGAGCTCACCCAGTTTGGTTACGCTGGGGTGGTTATAGCTTTGGTTATTGCCATCGCTATGAGCTGGACGGGCTATTTCTACAGCGACAAGATAGTGTTGACCATGAGCCGGGCAAGACCTGTTGAAAAAAGAGAATTTCCTTATCTTTACAATGTAGTAGAGGGGTTGGCAATTGCCGCGGGACTCCCCACACCAAAGATGTATATCATCGAAGATACTGCCCCGAATGCCTTTGCCACGGGGCGTGACCCTGAGCATTCGGCGATTGCGGTTACCACAGGTTTGCTGAGTAAGCTCAACAGGGTCGAGCTTGAGGGGGTTGTCGCCCACGAGATGAGCCACATTAAAAATTATGACATAAAACTTGCAACCTTGGCGGTTGTGATGGTTGGAGTGGTGGCCCTTCTTTCGGACTGGCTTCTCAGGTCATTTTGGTGGGGCGGTGGCAGAAGGAGAAGAAATGAGGGTGGGGGAGAATTTAACGCCATTTTGATGGTGATAGGTCTCATCTTGGCCATCCTTGCTCCCTTAATTGCTCAACTTATGCGCTTGGCGCTATCGCGCCAGCGCGAATTTTTAGCTGATGCAAGCGGGGTGATGCTTACCCGTTATCCTGAGGGGCTTGCCGGCGCTTTAGAAAAACTTGTCGCCGACCGTGAACCGCTTGAGGTTGCAAACAAGGCAACGGCTCACTTATATATAATAAATCCTCTAAAAGACCTAAAGGGCTCTGTCAATAACCTATTTAACACCCATCCTCCAATGGAAGAGAGAGTCGAAAGGCTTCGAAAGATGGCTTTTGAAGTAGGTTAAAAGTTTTCTTAAATTATGTTTTGGTTTTTATCTAAAGAAGTAGTTTAAAAAGGCCGACGATACTCTCTGTAGGACAAAAGGTGAAGGCCGGAATAAAGTTTATATTGCCGAAGGAAATTAACTTATTTTTATGGATTGTATGTCCCACAGGAGAGAGAAGGTGCTTTTGTTTTTTATGATTAGTCGATTGAAGAATTTTTAACTTGTGAGCTATATTAAATAATTCAAATTTTGATTGGGGCTTAATGCGGCATCTTTTTGAGGATTGGTCATATCTTTTACAAACTTTTAAGGCGGCTCGCCGGATTTTTTTAATGGTGGATTTTGATGGGACCCTCGCTCCGATTGTTGACCTCCCCGAGTTAGCTGAAATGTCTGATGATATGAAACTGCTCATTTCAAATTTAGCCAAGAGCTCTCACTTTACCGTCGGTGTTTTGAGTGGCAGAGCTCTTACTGACTTAAAAGAGAAAGTTGGAGTAGAAGGATTAGTTTATGCTGGCAATCACGGGATGGAAATTGAGACGCCGAACAAAACGTATATTCACCCAAGAGCTCTCGATATCTTAGAACCTATGGGCAAAATCAAAGCGGAGCTGGTGAAAAGCTTATCTTCGTTTGAGGGTGTTCTCATTGAAGACAAGGGTTTGACTTTAAGTGTCCACTATCGGCTGGCTGTGCCCAAAGATGTTTCCGAAGTGAGGAAAATATTCTGCAAAACAATTGAGCCCTACATAAAAGAACGTGTTTTTAAACAAACCGAGGGTAAGAGGGTCTTTGAGTTAAGACCGCCAATTGATTGGGACAAGGGTAGCGCAATCTTGTGGTTAATTGAAGCGCTTAATTTAAAAAATGATTTGCCAATATATCTGGGTGATGATAAAACTGATGAAGATGCTTTTGTTGTGCTAAAGAGAAAGGGCATTTCTGTCTTTGTGGGAGAGCCCAAAACCCAATCAAAGGCAGTTTATTATTTAAAAGATGTGTTTGAAGTTGAGGATTTTCTAAAAAAACTGGAGGCTCTGTTTGATACATGATATGTGCTAAGAATCCTTTTATATTTCAAACTGGTCTAAATTTGTTAGAGATAACGGGGAAAAAAGCCAGAAACCTCAAAGAGCTTGCGGATCTAATTGAAGATGTCCCCCTCTCTGTAATTTATTATCACACACATCATTTTCTGCCTTTTCAGCAATATGTATCGCCAAAATCTCCAAACGATTTTGCTTATTGGATAAAGAAAGAACTCCACGAAGAGGTGTTGAGCGAAAAGATTATTGCGCTTGATTTGCAGAGGCCTTTAGGCATCTATGAATTAAAAGAAAGAATGCTTCAGTTAATAAAAAAGTACTTTGCGAATGATGAATACAGGGCATATGATGCTCGTTCCGGTAAAGAATTCAATTTTATCAAGGCGAAGGTCTTTATCATGCCGACCGGGTATAAAGCATATGATCTTTTTGAACTTTACGATGCGTTAAAAAGTGTAAGCACCGACAGCATTTATTTTCACCTTTTTGGAACAGACTCCCATTTTGAGAAATGTGTAAATCATTTTTCTTGTTGGTTGAGGGATGAGCTAAAAGAAGAAGCTTTGGCCGATTGTATCTCTCAGCTGGACCCCTTTGTATTTTATGCCATGGAAACGCTTAGGTCTCAATTGATTAGACCTATTTATAAACGGTTGAAAGCAGTAAAAACTTGAAGGAGCGAATTTAGTGTCGATTGATGAATATATTTCCGTTGTGGGCAAAGGACCGGTAGAAGAATTAAAAATACTTGCTGATAAGTTATCCGGCAAGGTTATTAAGACCATAAACTCTACTCAAATGGGCGGAGGCGTAGCAGAAATACTCAATCGCATAGTACCTTTACTTAATGAGCTGGGGGTTTTGACTAAGTGGGAGGTTATTGGTGGGAGTGCTGATTTTTTTAGTGTAACCAAAAAAATTCACAACGCATTACACGGGGCACCTGTTACCATAACCGACGAGGAACTCGATCTTTTTCTTCAGAACAATAAAATTAACATGGAGGAAATGGACTTAAATGGGGATATTGTTTTTATCCATGATCCTCAACCGGTGGCTTTAATCGAAAAAAAAGAGGAACTCGGAAACAAGTGGGTTTGGCGATGTCATATAGATACCCACACACCAGACTGGAGACTCTGGCGGTTTTTAAAAAAATACATTGAGATGTACGATGCTTCGGTGTTTTCGTCTCCAAGTTTTGCCCACCCACTGTCGATAAAAAAGTTTTTAATTACGCCGTCAATTGATCCTTTGAGCTTAAAAAACCAGGAGCTTTCCAAAGAAACCATCGATTCGGTGCTTGGGAAATTTGACATAAAAAGGAACAAACCAATAATTACCCAGATTTCACGCTTCGACCGCCTCAAGGACCCGGTGGGGGTTATAGAGGCATATAATCTGGTCAAAAAGTCTGTTGATTGTCAATTAATTCTGGCAGGTGGGACGGCGGTCGATGATCCCGAAAGTGCTGAAGTCTTGTCTGAGGTTCGTGAGAGGACAGAGGGAGACCCTGATATCCACGTTTTATTGTTGGAAACACCAGCCGATATCGAGGTTAATGCGCTCCAGAG
This sequence comes from Actinomycetes bacterium, assembly GCA_030614255.1. Taxonomy (GTDB): domain Bacteria; phylum Actinomycetota; class Aquicultoria; order UBA3085; family Oleimmundimicrobiaceae; genus JAUSCH01. Next base: position 5,824 of record JAUWKI010000024.1, on the reverse strand, counting down.
GGCTTCCACGATTATTTTACAGAAATCTCTTAGGGAGGGCTTCGGCCTGACCGTCAGCGAGGCGATGTGGAAAGGTAAGCCCATTATTGCTTCTGCGGTAGGGGGTATCACCTTTCAAATAACCCATGATTATAACGGTCTTCTAACTCGTACTATCGAAGGGACTGCCTATGCGATTAAAGAGCTGCTCTGCAACCCGGGTTATGCGAAAAGGTTAGGAAGAAACGCGAGAGAATCTGCTAAACAAAATCTTCTTGTGACACGGCACATTCGTGATTACCTACTCTTATTTCTTTCTCTATATCATCCGGGGGATATCGTCTATATGTAGTTATCTTCCAAAGTTACGATATCGGATATTATCTCGCTTATCCACTTATATATGTTGTTTTCCTCCACCACTTGCCGTAAGAATTTTATTCTTTGACGTCTTTCGGTTTTTGGCATCTCAATCGCTTTTTTAATCGTTTCTGCAAAATCATCAATATCATACGGATTTATGATGAGGGCTCCTTCTTCAAGCTCTCGGGATGCTCCGGCAAATTGACTAAGTATTAAAATTCCATCTCCATCCCTTCTGGAGGATACAAACTCCTTGGAGACAAGGTTCATCCCATCTTGCAATGAGCTTACTATACAGGCGCCTGCAAGCTGATATAATGCCAGGACTTCTTCGTAACTCAGGTCTTTTTTTGTAAGGATAACAGGAGACCATCCATCACTTGAATATTTCCAGTTCAGTTTCTCTGCTAATGTATTGACTTCGTCATTTAAGTTTTTGTATTCCTGGATATGGATTCGGCTCAAAGTACCTTTCTGTAACAGAACAATTTTGCCTATATACTCAGGATATTTCTCAAGCAGTTTATCCAGCGCTTGTAATTTTTCCGGAATCCCTTTGGTATAATCCATCCTGTCTAAACCAAGAAGCACGAATTTATTGCCGAGATCGAATTCCTTTTTGAATTTTTCAGCCTCTCTCTTGACGGTTTCCGATGTAACGAGTGAAGAAATTTCTTCAAAGTCAACACTTATCGGATAACAACGAATTAAGGTTTCTTTTCCGCTTCTGAAGACGGAAAGTCTCTCTCTGTCGATGCGCGCTTCAATTTCCCTATCTATGGTCTCCAAAAAGTTATCGCAAAAATAGCGTAAATGAAAACCAAGGAGATCATTTGCGAGAAGTCCTTCCAGTATCTCTTTTTTCCAGGGACAAATTCTAAAAGCTTCGGGGTTCGGCCAGGGAATGTGCCAAAACTGAGCAACATTTAAATTGGCTCTTTTTTCCTTTAGAAACTTTGGCAAAAGTGCGAAATGATAATCCTGGATGAAGACAAAAGCGTCTTTCCCCCCAATTTCTTCTAAAACGGCATCTGCAAAACGTTTATTGACATTTATATAGTGCAACCAGTCCGAATGCTTAAACAGAGGACGAGTGTAGGCTGTGTGGCACAGAGGCCAAAGGCCTTTATTTGAAAACCCATAGTAGTATCCGTCCTCTTCCTCTTTTGACATCCAGACTCTTTTTAGGGTATAGGTCGATGCTTTTTTATCGTTTGTTTGAGGGGGAACCACTACTCGGCTATTTTTATCTACAACGGTCTTGTCGGCGTTACCGCTACCATGAGCGACCCAGATGCCGGAACACGCTTTAACTACGGGGTCTAAGGCGGTCACCAACCCGCTGGCGGGCCTAAGACATTTTACTTCTCCTTCTTTGAAGACGTGAATGTAGGGTTCTCGATTGGAAACTACGATAAGGAGATGATCAGATAGCTTTTCTCTGGCTAATTCTTGCAAGTCTTTCCTGGTTAACACTTTAACTCCTATCGCAATATGACCATATAAAACCTGTTCTTACTCCAGTCAAGTCTAGCAGATTTTTTATTGTAAGCAAACTTAGCTGCTTGTTTATATGTTTTGACAATATTTGTTTTTTGAGTTTTATCTTCTTTGGGCTATAATCCAAGAAGGTTTACGTACCGTCATAAATTCGGGAGGAGAACTTGATGCAACTTGAGACAGAGACCTTATTTTTATGGCTCGAACCCCTTTTGATACTTTTTGGTTCCCTTATCATTGGTTTTATCGTTAAAAAAATCTCAATCAATTATTTGAATTATTTAGGAAAGAAGACAAAGGCAAAGATCTGGGGAATCCTTGTTAATTCAACAAAAAAATGGATAGTTCCTTGGTTCATGCTGATGGGTTTTTACATCGCGCTCGAATTATTGAATGTAAGACCCAATGTTTTGGAAGTAATCCATAAAACAATTTTTATAATAGTTGTTGTCTCGTTCACCTTTATAATTTCGCAGATACTGAGCGAACTCATAGTGTCATACGAAGAAAAAATTTCCTCGGTGGCCCCGATTACGGGTCTTACCCAAAATATTGTGAAAGTTGTTGTCTTTTTACTCGGTGGTCTTATGATTCTTCACGGGCTGGGTATTTCAATAGCGCCTCTCTTAACCACACTAGGCATAGGCGGTTTGGCTATCGCCTTGGCTTTGCAGGATTCCTTGAAAAATTTAGTTGCGGGTATGCATATCATATTGGCTAAAGACATACGTATTGGAGATTATGTAAAGCTGGAGGGGGGCGAAGAGGGTTATGTCCAGGATATTGGTTGGCGCTCAACTACTGTGCGTGCTCTCTCCAATAACACAGCTATTGTTCCGAATTCGCGGCTTGCCGAGGCAATTGTGGTCAACTATCATCTGCCTGAGAATATGATGTCTCTCTTGATTCCAATAAGTGTGAGTTACGATTCCGACCCGGAGGTAGTTGAAAAAATTCTGGCTGAAGAGGCAAGGAAAGCGGCCGAGGACGTGCCGGGTCTTCTTAGTGACCCCGAGCCGCTTGCGCGTTTCATGCCCGGTTTTGGGGATTCTTCTTTGGATTTTACGTTGATATGTAAGGTTAAAGAATTTGCTGACCAGTATCTGGCTCAATCTGAATTGAGAAAGCGCATCTTTAAGCGGTTTAAAGAAGAGGGGATTGAAATACCGTTCCCTATACGCACGGTTTATGTAAAAGAGAAGCCTAAGAAAAATTAATTTATTTTTGGAGTTAAAATGAAAGTTCTGGTTACAGGCGGGGCTGGGTTCATTGGTTCACATATTGTTGACGCTCTTATCGAAGACGGGCACAAGGTTATTGTCGTGGACAATCTCTCGACCGGTTTTAAAGAAAATGTAAATTCTAAAGCGAAATTTTATGAGATGAGCATCATGGATAAGGCGATATCCAAAATCTTCGATGAGGAGAGGCCGGATATTGTAAATCACCATGCCGCTCAAATAGATATCAGAAAATCTGTTAGCGACCCCATCTTTGACGCGGAGCAAAATATTATTGGGAGCTTGAATGTAATTGAAAATTCTGTTAAGTACGGTGTGAAGAAGTTGATTTATGCTTCAACTGGCGGGGCATTGTATGGAGAGGTTGAGAATCAACCAGCCAATGAAGACCATCTGATTTCTCCAATTTCAAATTATGCTGCCTCAAAATATGCTGTCGAATTTTACCTCTCGGTATATGCTAAACTGCATGGGCTCAAGTACACCGTTTTAAGATATGCCAATGTTTACGGACCTCGGCAAAATCCTCTTGGCGAAGCTGGAGTAGTTGCGATTTTTGCTCGTCAATTGCTCTCGCGCAAACAGCCCATTATATTTGGGGATGGTTCAAAAACCCGAGACTACGTGAGTGTTTTTGATGTTGTTGAGGCTAATGAGCTATTGTTAACCAAAAAGGAGAACGGAACTTACAATATTGGAACAGAAGCGGAAACATCCGATAAAGAGATCTTTGATGCAGTTGCTCAGGCTGTTGGTGTAAAAGCTGAGCCTAAATATGCTCCTGTGAGACCCGGAGAAATTAGTCGCAGCTTGCTTGATTCCACAAAGGCGGAGAGGGAGCTGGGCTGGAAATCTAAAATATCTCTTAAAGATGGAGTAGCGGATACAGTGGCGTATTTCAGGAGTCACCTACGATAAAAATCATTGAAGCATAATGAACGCTATTCTTTCTCGAACCCTTACCTTTTTCTTCTACACGGATTATTATTTTGTTGGCTTATTTTTTTAAGTTGGTATCATATCTTTAGAACATTGGATTTTCGGGGGAGTGTTTTTTATGAATTTACAAGAGATGGTTGACAAGGTTAAATCTGGTCCGAATTATCATAAGGTGGGGATGATACTTTGTCACAACGGGGTTGTAAGAGGTTTTTCGCGAAGCGGCGAGAGGGTTAGCGCCATTGAGGTTCAGGCCGATTATGAAAAACTTGACGATTTAGTTGAGAAAGCCAAATCTCGTCCTGGCATCGTTGAGGTTTTGGTCGAGATAGACGAAGGCACGCTTAAGGTAGGCGAGGATATAATGCGAGTATGTATAGCCGGCGATATTCGTCCCCACGTCTTTCCCACTTTAGAAAAGCTTGTAAACGGCATAAAGAGCGAGGTTTTAAAGAAGGAAGAAGAGATTTCTTGAAGAATCTTCAAAACTAATAAAGATTTGTAGGCTGCTTATTGAAAAAAGGAGGTTTTGTGTGAAAGGAACCGAGGCACAAGCTGACGGCGAAGCCACAAAAAAAGCCCGGGATGATTTTTCATGCTTTAGGAGTACCTCTTATTTTAATTTGTTTGGTAATTATGGGGAAATAAATAATGAGTGGAAATATCGATGATGGTCACTATATAGGTCTTTTCCTGTTCGCCTGGCTGATTTAGCTATCAGTTGTCCGATAAGCTCTTAACCTGTACAACTTTTCCCTTACACCCTTATACTTTTTTTCACTCATCCATTTGCTTTTCCTGAAGGCTGGCAGCTGGGGGCTGATCTCCTTTCCCTTTTACCCATTCCTCTTTACCCTTACCCCTTCTTTTGCTAAAGAGTTAAAATAACCTTATAAGCAAATAAGGCAAGAGGAGTAGATTATGCCTGAAATCTATATTGGAACAAGTGGTTTTAATTACAAGCATTGGTCTAATGGCGTTTTTTATCCTGAGGATATTCCTCAGCGAAAATGGCTTGAATACTACGTCGAACACTTTAACACAGTTGAGCTCAATGTCTCCTTCTACAGACTTCCAAAGAAGTCAGTTTTTGAAGGATGGCGCGAACGAACTCCCGAAGATTTCGTCTTTGCTATCAAAGGTAGCCGTTTCATAACTCATATTAAGAAGCTAAAGGACTGTGAAGCCCCTATTGAACTTTTCTTTAATAATGCAAGAGGCCTGAAAGAAAAACTTGGGGTGGTTCTCTGGCAACTTCCCCCAAATCTTCACGCTGACGTCGAGAAATTGGAGAAATTTTGTGGGCTACTTAAAAAAAATAGGGTGGCGAAGGGGACGAAGCAAGTTTTTGAATTCCGTCACGATAGCTGGTTTTGTGAAAAAATTTATGGAGTTTTAAGAAGACACAATTTTTCTCTATGCATTGCGCATTCGAGACGCTGGCCTTATAAGGAAGTCGCTACGGCCGACTATGTTTATGTGCGTTTTCATGGAGGAGATGTTCTTTATGGTTCGAACTATTCTGATGAGGAACTCAAAACGTGGGCATCTAAGATACGAAGATGGTCAAACGAAGCAAGCGGTGTATTTATCTACTTCAATAACGATGCCTGTGGGTATGCAGTACATAATGCCAAAAAACTTAGAGAACTTTTGAAGTCCTAAGCCATTTTTTAAGTTTAATATCACTAGAAATTCCGCGGACGTAAGTCCGGGGATGTATCGGGCTCCTAAGTCTTCTTGTTGGGATATAATAAAGAACTATGGAGAACAGAAGACAAGCCCACTGTGTTTATAGGTGT
>JAUWKI010000050.1 GCA_030614255.1 Actinomycetes bacterium | reverse complement strand
ATAATAGAAACTTCCCGATAACGAGAAGACAAGTTCTCAACATCGAGGAGCTTTCTTCATTGTGGCACATGCCGAATAAAAATTTAGGGACTCCCGGGATAAAATGGAGCGGAGCAAAAAAAGCTCCCGTGCATTTTACAAATGATGAGGGCGTTGCCCTTGTGAGAAGCAAATTTAGAGGGCAAGAAAAAGTGGTGAGGATTAAGCCGTTTGATGAGCAGGGGCATATTTGGGTTGTAGGAAAAAACGGCACGGGGAAAACAACCTGTTTACAAACCCAAATTTTGCAACATATTGATATGGACGATGGAGTAATCGTTGTCGATTATCACGGGGATTTATCAGAAACAATTTTGGGGCTTATACCCGAATGGAAGCGGGAAGATGTGTATATTTTAGACTTGGCGGATTCAGAATATCCGGCCGGGTTTAATATGTTGGAAGTCAAGAAAGATGATTTTTTCGAGCCGGTGTTAGTAATTGATGAAATGGTGGCCGTGTTTAGAAAAGTATTTGCCGGTAGTTGGGGGCCATCGACAGATGATATTTTCAGAATGAGCGCCACGGCCGTAGTCGAGGCGGGAGACGCTACCATTTTAGATATGTTTTATATGCTTACAAATAAAGCATACCGGCAGAAGGTTATCCCTAAAATTAAAAATCCAGTGGTGAAAGATTATTGGCTTACCACTTTTAATGAGCTTGATATCAAGACTAAAAACGTTATTTTAAATCCGCCGCTAAATAAAATCAGGCGGTTTATAGGTAATAAGGCAATTTTAAATGTCATCGCTCAAGAAAAGAGTACCTTTAACATTCGCAAGATAATGGACGAGGGGAAAATATTAATCGTTAATCTTGCGAAAGGACGTATAGGAGAAGATAACGCAAGTTTGTTTGGCGGGATGATCGTCTCTAAAATTCAGCTTGAGTCGATGGCAAGAGTAGAGGTTGACCCTTTAAAAAGAAAACCTTGTTATGTATGGTTAGACGAGTTTCAAAATTTTAGCACCGATGGAATCGCAACCATGTTTTCAGAGAGTAGAAAGTATGGCATAGTTCTTACCCTGGCTAACCAATTCCCTTCACAGCTTACAGAGGCAATCAGAGGGGCTGTTTTAGGGAACGTGGGGACGCTTCTTTGCTTTCAGCTTGCAGCGGAGGAAGCAGAAAACATTGTTGGGGAGTTTGAACCAACAATAAACACAAGTGATATCGCAAATTTAGATCGCTTTAATTGCTACGTGAAATTGAGGGTTGACGGAAAACAGGCAAAACCTTTTTCCGGGGTTACCATTCCTTTGGTTGAAGCCCCGGACGCTAAAGTTGCAGATGAAGTTAAAAAATTATCAAGAGAAAAAATCTCAAGTAAAAGGGAAGACGTTGAAAGAAAGTTACAGATTAAAAGAGAGAACATCGAAAAATACAACGAGATTGGAGAAAAAGCGAGAGAGATCGCTAACGCTTTTGAGGAAGTAAGCAAGGTAGAATTTTATGCGGACATTCTTATAAATTATTCACCTGAAAAAATAGAAAATGCTTTTGAAATAACAAAAATTAAAATGAAGAAAGATGGCCTTGATAGACCACAAAAGTATTTTATGAAAGTTTTAGGAAGTGAGAGAAAAGTAAAATGAAAATAACAAAACGTGATAAAGAAATAATTTTAACTCTTTATAAACAACGCTTTTTAAAGACGAAACATTTAAAAGAGCTTTTTTTTATTTGTGATAATTCAGCATGGAGAAGATTAAGAGAACTTACGGAGGAGGATTATTTAAAACGATTGCGTTTTGCAAGGCCTATGGGTGATGGAACGGATGAATTTATTTATTCGGCGGGCAAAGAAGCAATTCCACTTATTGCCGGTTGGACGGATGATAACATTAAAAACGTTAAGAAAATTGTACTAAAAAAACAACCGGAAGGGCTTTCTTTTTACGCTCATACTCTTGCAATCGCGGATACTATGATTATGTTCAGTAAAATTAAAGGGGCTAAATGGCAGAGTGAGTTGGAGTGGAGAAATCTCATCGGAAATTCATCAACTCCGGTTCCTGATGGTTTTGTAAAATTTGAGGACGACGGTTTTGTAGAAAATTACTGTATTGAAGTTGATTTGGGAACTATGAGGACGGCAGCTTTTCAAAGAAAGCTAGACCGGTATGTTAATTATATTAATGATAAAAATAAAAATGACTTTGAGTATTTAGAAATTATAGTATTTGTGAAAGACGAAGATAGAATTAAATTTTTAAAGAAGGCAACGAGAAAAACAAAAAGAAAAACAAACGAGGAAGAAAGACAGATGATAGGTGTACACTTTACAACATTCAATAGAGGGATAAAGGGTAAGGTTTTTGAGAGTATTTATAGTAACGGAAAATCCTCAATATTTGACTAAAAAGTTGATTAGTAAGGTGGTTAGTTTAAGACTAATCATTTCACGCCCCCGCCATTATTTAAAAAACGCCAGCTCGTTAGTGGTAATCACGTGTCAGCTTTCAGCTAAAATGACACGTGATTACCACTCCCTCGACCAACTTTCTCCGATGGAGTAATACGGTTGGTTAGTTGGCTATTTTTTAGGCGGGGGCGTAAGTAGATTTATAGTTTTAAAGATAAAGAAAGAAAAGAAAGAAAGAATGAAACGTGGGTATTTTGAGGGAATGAAATAAGGGCAAAGATTTTGTGGGAACGATTGAATGTTAAGAAAGGGTAACCCGGGTTACCCTTTAAGAAAATTAGAAAGAAATTAGTGAAAGTTGCCCCGACCAGTGCTTTTTGAAGAAAAACTCCTGTTTAGGACACATTCCAATCATCTAACCCACGCTGGACTCGAACCTTTAATTATCAGCAATACAAATCCATACTTATATGGAACTCTGCATATTACGAAATATAACGTATATTATGGAATGTTAGTAGAATTGTAAGGCATTTTATCTACAATTTTGGGAAATTTTTGGAGAAGAGATTTGTCTTGACTCGGAGTTTAATTGTATATTATGGAATGCTATATATTAATAAGTTAGACATCAGGAAAACAACATGGGGAAATCATCTATTAAACGATATCATCATTTTGTGCCCAAGTTATACTTAAAAGGTTTTGTACAGGGCGGAAACACCTCATTCATTTGGGCATATGAGAAAAATAAAGGATTTAATCCTGGATTAAAAAGGGGCAAGAACAATCCTTATCGATCATCAGTAAACAAAGTGGGGGGATCCAAAGGATATTACGCTTACAAAACGAAAAGCGGCCCATTAGATTTTAACACCTTTGAAAATATTCTTGAAAAGCAAGAAAAGTCTGCGGACCCGATTATTGCTAAAATTCGAAAAATGGGCATACTAACGGATCAAGAGAAGAAATCTTTCTCATCGTATATAGCTTTGATGATTAAAAGGGTGCCCCAGAGAGAAGACCTGTTAAAAAGAATATACTACCAAAAAATGAATGAATTTCCTTGGGATGCATTGCAAGTATTCTTCCAAGAACATGGGCAGTTTGGTAAAGCTCATGAGACAATTAGACTGAAAGAAGCATATCTTGCAAAACCTGATAAAGAAATAATTCTAAGTGGTATGGTCATACCTTCAAAACAAGTTCCGAAAGCATTATTACAAATGAAATGGATATTTTGCGTGGCTCCCCCAAATAAACCTTTTGTCACCAGCGATAGTCCAGCTGCTTATCCGCAAAAAATTGGATTGGGTAAAAAAGACTCTGTTCTAGTTTTTCCAATTTCATCAATGATTGCTCTGTTTGCAACCCGGGAAGGAGTCGACAGGGAGTACCTCAATGTTACATCAGAACATGTTGATAGCATTAATCAAATAACCATGACGAATGCACATAATTTTCTTTACTGTCGTGAAGCAGAGCGCACCATAGTAGAAAAATGGAAATCTATTACGTCTAACAATTCGCTGTAGCTTACATGGCATTCGCTTGCGCATCCTCACTTCGCTTGCGCATCCTCACTTCGCTCGGGCAAGCTCACGCCACGCAGCTAAGCTCTGACGTTATGCCACCTCAAGCAACAAATCCAACACTTTCTCATCTACCGGATTATTGGAAATATGCTTGCTTAAAAGTTCGAAGATAGTCCAGTTGCTCCCACCAGCATAAAAGCAGGTGAGACGGTATTTATCGCCTCTTTTTTTATGAATAGGGAGACCGTGCCTATCGTGCCTGTCGGCAGACACGCAAACCAGAGCCTTAGAGCAACCCACAAAAATCAAATCTTAGGCAAACTTATCTACCACAGACGTTGCGGGTAGGACAATAAGCAAATAAAGCAAGTTTTTAAAGTCTTAAGCGTACCTCTCAGCCATATCCCCAATAATGGGAAGTTTCCATTTCTCCCCTTGGT